>JBGTHE010000104.1:0-9472 GCA_041746335.1 Lysobacterales bacterium
ATGCGGTACGGGTGCCCTGAAGGCTACCCAGGATGTTTAAGTGTGGTTATCAGAGCGACAATCAGAGCAGTAACCGAAAGGCAATCGGGATCACAAGACTCACTATGGACGGACGAAAAATTGGCCCACAAACAGCAAGCCAGCCCATCGAATCCAACCAGCTTCGTGATTTGTTCGAGCAACAGGCTGCCCATTATGAGCAGCATGCAGCGCTGGAGCGTGAGGTAGCGGATCGCTTGCTGGAGCGGGTCAGTTTGCAACGTCGCGCGCCAGACCGAATTATCGATCTGGGTTGCGGCACGGGCTATTGCGCGGCCGCTTTAAAGCGACAATTTCGCAAAGCCGAAGTAGTGGCGGTGGATTTTGCGCTGCCGATGTGTCGCCTGAGCGCCAGAAAATCGTCTTTCATACGGCCTTTGCGGGTGGTCTGTGCCAATGTCAGCAGCTTGCCTTTGGCCAATCGCACCGCCGATCTGCTGGTCGCCAACCTGTCCTTGCAATGGGCGGCGGATCGGGCTGAATTGTTCAATGGTTTGCGACGAGTTTTGCGGCCAGGTGGCTTGCTGCTGCTGAGCATACCCGGAACAGATTCCCTGAAAGAGTTAAAGCAAGCCAGCCAAAGTGCAGGTTTCCCCAATGCCATTGCCGATTTTCCGGATATGCATGACATTGGTGATGCCCTTCTGGCGGCGGGCTTTCGCGAGCCGGTAATGGATGCCGAGCTCATTACGCTTACTTATCCATCCTATGAGGCACTCATGTGTGAGTCCCAAGCTGTTGGAGCTGCCAGTTATTTTCGTAATTTCAATGCGATACAGGCCAAATCCGCTGACATCAAGGACAGTTACCCGGTCGATCAGCGTTCCGCTCATTGGCCCCTAAGCTGGGAAATTGTTTATGGAATGGCATTCGGACCAGAGGAAGGTCAGCCGGTTCGCAGCGAAGGTGTTGAAATAGCTACGTTTTCTGTCGAGGCTCTCCGGGGATCACGGCGAAAACCATAAGGAGCGGCAGTTAGCAGGTCCAAACCGGACTCATCGAAGCTCTTTGAATAAGCGTTTTTGCCCTTATATAGTCTTTGCCAAACTTTAAAAGCTGTACTATCATCGAACCACAGAATACAGGGGTGTTTACGATTCTGTAACATTTAACCCAATGAAGTAATATACGATCAGTTCGAGAGTGTCGTTCCCCCTTACGGCGTTCTCGTTCCGAGACCGGTGTTCCCCTTGCATCGGATCTCACGAAAGGGCCGGCTTACCCCTTGCTGGCCCTTTCTCTTTTCTGGCGCCGGAAAATCGGTTCTCTTCTTGAATTGTTCGAACCGATCAGCCCGCTCAAAACACCTTAGCCCAGGTGCGGACGCGCGAGATAATCGTGTGTTTGCATTTCAATCAGGCGGCTGCGGGTGCGCTCGAATTCAAAAGCCAGGCGTTGGCCCAGGTACAGATCTTCCACGGATACTTCAGCTGACAGAAGTAACTTGACGCCCCGGTCGTAGAATTCATCGATCATGATGACAAAGCGGCGCGCCAGATCACTGTCCTGTTCACACATCTGCGGCACGTTGGAAACCAGGATGGTATTGAAGGCGCGGGCGATTTCTATGTAATCGATGCTACCTCGAGGCTTGCCACATAACTCCTCAAATTCCAGCCAGGCCACACCATCGCCTCGCCGCAGTGTGAGCAAAGGACGGTCATTGATTTCGAGTTCCGGCTCCATTTCGGTACCCGCTGATATGCGGGCGAAACTCGACGCCAGGTTGGATTCCGCCTGAGCATCGAGAGGCCAATGATAAATTTCAGATTGCTCCAATATGCGCAAACGAAAATCCAGCTCACCCCCCAGGTGCACTACCCGGGTATGCTTCTCCAGCATATCGATGGCGGGCAGGAACTTGGCGCGCTGCAAACCATCGCGATAAAGATCCTTGGGCGCCAGGTTGGAAGTGGTGACCAGCGTCACCCCATTTTGAAACAAGGCCTTGAGCAGGCCCGAAAGAAGCATGGCATCAGCAATATCATTAACGACAAACTCATCCAGGCACAATACGCGGCAGTTCCGTGACCAGCTACGGGCGATCGTGACCAGCGGATCACGCTGGTTTTTCAGCTCATTAAGTGAGCTGTGAACGCGCAGCATGAAACGATGAAAGTGGATACGCTGCTTTTGCTCGGTAGCGAGACAGTCGTAGAACAGGTCCATCAGCCAGGTTTTGCCGCGACCCACGCCGCCCCAGATGTAAAGACCCCGTACACCTCTGGTTCGGCTCCAGGGCACGCTTAACCATGAGGGTTTTTTCGGGGCGTTCTGCAATTCCCGCCAGAGTTGTTCAAAGGCCAGCACCAGCTGTTGTTGTTGCTGATCGGGGAGTATTTCCCCGGCATCGAGTAACTGCTCGTATTGGGCCAGTGGTGAAGGTGGCATCAACTAGCGGGTCGTCAAGCTGGCTATGCTGGTTTCAGCGGCTCGGGCAGTTGATTGCGCACGCCATTTTTCAGGAGGCCTCGCAGATCCATCAGGCGGCGGTGAAAAAAGTGCCCCGCCTGATGCATAACGACCAGATCGGGAGGTGGCTCGATTTGGTCGGCATAAAGCCGCACTGCGTCCACTGAAACTACATCGTCTTCGTCACCTTGCACGATCAGCCATGGGCATTCCGGGCGGGGCAGGCTACCGAATTCGTATCGATCCACCGGTGGGGCAATGGAGATCAGTTGGCCGAGTTTAAGATTCAATGCAGCCCGGGTAGAAACGTAGGCACCAAAGGAAAAGCCTCCGAGCCAAAGTTCATCATTCGGCCGGGTTCGCCGGACCCATTCCACTACCGCAAACAAATCGTCGGTTTCGCCATAACCATCATCGAAATTGCCTGCGCTGGCCCCCACTCCGCGAAAATTGAAGCGCACCGTGCGGATACCCAGTTCGCGCATGGAGCGGTCGAGTATCGTAACGACCTTGTTATGCATCGTGCCGCCATGCTGCGGATGGGGATGGCAGAGCACCATGGTTACTGGGCGTTCGTCGGCGGCGTCCGGGAGGTCCACCGCGCATTCCAGGGCTCCTGCCGGGCCCATCAGCAGGAATTCGCTGCGTTCGGAAGGAAAATCGCTCGGTGAATTAATCTGGCTAGTCATTACCGACCTGTGCGCAATGGGAAATGGCATGATACCGCAGCGGCCACGGCGTGGGCCACCGACGCCTGTTTACAATAGATTGTATTCCGATCAGTCCCGCCGGCATGAATCTGCTATCGTGCTGCCCATGAATTTCCTTGCTCACCTCTGGCTCGCGGAAAGCGACGATGGCTTGCGGCTGGGCGCCATCTTGGGCGACTTTGTCCGGGGCGGGATGGATACCAGCGAATTGCCATTAGCTGCCCAGCGTGGCATACAACTGCACCGCTTTATTGATCAGTACATGGACGGCTTGCCGGAAATGGCTGAGCTGCGCCAGCGCTTCAAGCCGCCGTTTCGTCGTTATGCCGGCATCATCATTGATATGGCGTTTGATCACCAGCTGGCCCGTCGCTGGAGTGAATATTCAGAAATTTCACTGGCGCAATTCGATAGCGAGGTACGCCAGCTATTGGCGCAGTACGATGAATTACTTCCCGCAGAGCTGAAAGGCTTTATGCGTTACGCGGACCGGAGAGGTTTGTTTGCAGCGTACCAGCAAAAGGAAGAAATTCTGTTCAGCCTAACCGGTCTGGGTCGCCGCTTGTCGCGTTCCAACCCTTTGAGCCGGGTAGATGAAATCTGGGATGAATTGGACAACGATTTTGCGCGCGGATTTTCGCAGGTGTTTCCACAAGTGCAGGCTGCCGTCACCGATTGGATTTCGACCAGTCCGAAGCGCAGTGGAAGGGTTTGATTCCGAGTCTGCTTTAGCTAGCCCATCGGACTTCAGCCCGATGGGGCGATACCCACTATTGCAGCATGAACTCGACGGCCGCCAGAATTTGTTCATCGGTCAGGTCGGGCCGGCCGCCGCGTGGGGGCATTACATTCAAGCCGTTGATCACACTGTTTTTCAAGCCATCCAGGCCCTTCTCAGTAAACCTTTGTGCAAGCAGATCAGAACCGGGCTGAGGCGCTCCGGCTACCCCGGCCGCGTGGCATGCCATACATACTGAGTTGTAAACCTGACTGCCATCCACCGCACTTGCTTCAGCTGGCGGGGCTGCAGCCTGTGTTTCAGCCTGAGCCACCGCCAATGCGGCCTGTCCATCTGAGCCTTCACGAACAGCAGCAACCGGGGCAACACGCTCTTCCGCGAAACGCAGTTGGCTGGGGTTGGCATCAATGGCTGGTTCCCCGCGAAGGCTCAGGGCCAAAACAATGATGACGCCAGTAAAAGCCATCAGGCCAATAATAATGCCGCTGAATTTGCGGATAAACGCACCATCTTCTTTCTGATTCATGCAAAACCTCTGAAAACCTGATCCTGGCAATGCCTCGCAGCCATGACGGCAACCACAGCCAACCAACCGGCGGCTAGTATAGCCGCTGACCGATGGCACCGGAAGCCATGTTGTGGTTACTATTGGTGCTGAAAATCGCTAAACTACGCGCCCGCCGATGCTTTCCCGGCCAGATCGGGCAAGCAGCAGTCGATGGTCGTTAGCGGTACCATAATAGTCAAGTTCAAGTGCGCCCGCCCGTAGCCGACGCTGCAGCGTCGTCTGAAAGTCGCGCAGCGGATATCCGGGATCCACGATTACTAAGGTCAAATGGTTAGTTAAAATCATCAAATGCGCCCGTAGCTCAGCTGGATAGAGTACTGCCCTCCGAAGGCAGGGGTCGTGAGTTCGAATCTCGCCGGGCGCGCCATTAAAATAATCAATTAATACAGTTATTTAGATCCCATATTTTGGTCTTTTGAAATCGCTTTTAAGATTAAACAAATACGGCGTAAATCCTGTGTAAAACATATGGAGCGATTGCGCAGGCTTATCCAAAGGTATATGCAAATTCGCTTTTAGGGGGAGATCTGTGAAACCAAGGTTTCTTTTTTCAGTTGCTGTCTTTCTCTCGGTTTGGAGTATTCCGCCAGTTGCCTCGGGTTTTATGCCAATGCGGGGGGAAATATTTGAAGTGGCAGGCAATCAAATGCTACCCACTCCGACCGAAAATACCGGCGTGATTGTCTTTGTGCATCCCGGCGATGCGGGTGACTTAGTCGGGGGAGTCGCAACAGGAGGCCTGCTTGGTTTAGTAAAGAAGTATTCACTTGTATATGACGTAACCTCGGAGACCCCCAAGTTGTTGGGTGCGATTCAAAGAGGGGTGAAATTTGCTTATGAGCTGCCAGCGGGCAGGTACATGCTCCAATCCAAGAACCTACTAGAAGTGAATGTTGCCGCTGGCAGGACATATTTTGTTCATGCAGATGACCCTGGAATGGCGGCAGGGATGATCACTGGGCTAGCTCCGGTCCGAAATGGTGGTGAAGGGAAGTTTCAGTATTCATCTGAATCGTTTCAACGCGGTTTGGAAAACACTGTACTTGTAACAACTCACCCCGTAACTCAGGAATACTACAGCAAGGAGAAATGGTTAAAAATCACAAATAATTTCAAGAAAAATTTTATGAAAAAGTGGGAGGCTAACTCTGAAAGGGAACGTCAAAAACTAACTTTGAATCCCGAGGACGGTGTACTCGCAGAAACCAACTCCAAACAAGATACCCAAATAACTGAAGCTGAAAATGCAGAATCGAACCCTCGTTCTTACGCCAGGGAACTGGAAGCACTGGAGGCATTGCGGGATGACGGTATCTTCACTGAAGAAGAGTTCCAGAAACAAAAGTCGTTGTTATTAGGAAAGGAATAGCATTGCGTCCTGATATGCAAATGCTTGCAGGCTCGGATCGGGAAAGGAATCAGTCGCGCGGGCTTTAATTAAGCATAAAGCTCCCAGACATCTTCAAATACCCGATGTAATATCCTGCGGGCATAAAAACAGCGCAAATTCGCAAGGTCCTGTAAGGTGTTATCGATAAAGTGAATTGTGACCTTCTCCCTGCAGGTTAAAGGAACAGGGGCGATTCCAGTTTGAGGGAAAAAGAGCAAATGTAAGGCCCAAGTCCATTGTTAGGTACACGTAAGTCCCTGTGAACTATTGAACCCTTAATACCGACATTAATGCTTCTATCAATGCCCTTATAGAATCTTATGAAGATTCTCATGCACAGAGAAGTAAGCAGCGAATCAAAAGAGCGGTAATATTGATTTGTAATTCAGAATAAAAACTCTTTACAACAAACCCAGGTTAATAGATCACAAAATTGACCGTATTAAGTGCTCAAGGATATTAGGTGTCTCGGCTTACAGACTTATTGGCTCAAGTTAAAAAAAAGGATTCGCAACTAGGGGAGGATCTGGAACGCGAATACAAGGTACTTGCTTCCCGCCGTTCATTTGGCTTGAACTTCGAACGTCATCGACCTGAAGCTGTAGAGCTTCCGCAGCGACCCATACGAAAAGGGGACAAAGTCAGAGTCCTGCCTGAAAGGGGGTCCACAAAGAAAGGCGACCAACGCCTGTGGAATGTCAATTCCATTCAGAAGGGTAGACAAGGTCCCATAGCAGGAATTTCACTTCTTTTCATTGACGAACCGGAAGCCCAAGAGGTAGCGGTTGATGACCTGGTCT
The DNA here is from genome assembly GCA_041746335.1 of Lysobacterales bacterium. GTDB lineage: Bacteria > Pseudomonadota > Gammaproteobacteria > Xanthomonadales > SZUA-36 > JAWXBM01. Next base: position 6,659 of record JBGTHE010000104.1, read on the forward strand.
TTGTAGCAGAATTTCAAGATTACATTTATCCAGGGCTGGTCAGCACCGGAAAGGTAAAGCGTGGTGGAGAAAAGCCTTTTCATACAGTCATAAATAGCGAAAATTATCACGCACTCAAGGCATTGACATATACACACCGTGGGAAAGTTGATGTCATCTACATTGATCCACCCTACAACACAGGTGCCAGAGACTGGAAATACAACAACGATTATGTGGAAGCAGAGGACCTTTATCGTCATAGCAAATGGCTCGCGATGATGGAGCGCAGACTTGCTCTCTCTAAATCTTTACTAAACCCAACTGATTCAGTCCTCATTGTCACAATTGATGAGAAGGAGTATCTGCGGTTGGGGTTACTGCTAGAGCAAATGTTTCCGGAATCCAGAATTCAAATGGTGAGTATTGCCATTAATCCAGCAGCTGTTGCACGTGCGGCCGCATTTGGGCGACTTGATGAATACGCCTTTTTTGTCATGTTTGGTGAGTCGTCTCCAAAGAAGCTCAGACTGTCCAGAGAATGGGTTTCAGGAAAGGGGAGAACTCATACAGGAAAAATTCGTTGGGATTTACTGAGAAGATCCGGCACCCGAACACAAAGAGCGGATTCTCCTGGATGCTTCTATCCGATATACATCGAACCTGAAACTTCGAAAATTATTACGGTAGGAGAATCGCTCAAACCTGAAGAAGCTCAAGCCAAAGTGATGGAGGGAACGACAGCATTACTCCCAATCCGGCAGGACGGTTCCGAAGGTAACTGGCAATGGAGTCCTAAATTGTTCCGCGAGCGACTGGCTCAGGGCAGAGTGAAGGTTGGTGGCAATAAATCACGTGGATTCACAATATATATTCTCAAGCCAGGTGAGTTTGAAAAGATTCAAAATGGTGAGTATGAGATTAATGGCTATGGCCCAAATGGGGACTTAGAAGTGACGCCCTCCGGTGAGGATGATGGTCTTATTACCACATCTCCTTCTTCTCAGTGGCGTATCAAATCGCACGACGCAACCCAGTATGGTTCGAGACTTTTAAGTACTTTCTTGCCAGGTACAAACTTCCCTTTTCCAAAAAGCCTATATGCAGTTGAAGATTCTTTAGGTTTCTTTGTCTCAGATAAAAAAGAAGCCGTGATTTTGGACTATTTCGCAGGCTCTGGGACTACAGCTCACGCAGTTTTTCGCCTCAACAAAAGAGACGGTGGAAGGCGTCAATGCATCAGCATAACCAATAATGAAGTTTCAGCGAATGAAGAGAAAAAGCTAACTCGAAAAGGATTACGAAAAGGTGATTCTGCATGGGAAGCCCATGGTATCTGTAACAATGTGACGAAGCCTCGAATAGAGACGGTGATAACTGGCATAACCCCTAAAGGGAACCAGATTGTTGGAGATTACAAATTTACCGATGAATTTCCAATGTCAGAGGGATTCGAGGAAAACGCAGAGTTCTTCACACTGACATACGAATCACCCATAACAATTAGCCACAATCTGGCGTTTCAAAAAGTATCCCCCCTGCTTTGGATGCGAGCAGGCAGCCAGGGAAAGCGGATCGACAAACTACCAGCAAAAGGCTGGGGCGTAGTCGAAACATACGGGCTATTAACCGATCTGGATAAGTCTTCAGCCTTCTGTGAGTCCGTAAGTCGGTCCAGCAGTGTCAGGGTCGCTTACATCGTTACGAACGATGACAGACGATTCCAGGCTGTCTCACGCCAAATGCCAAATCAGGTAGAGGCCGTCCGCCTCTATGAGTCCTACATCACCAATTTCAAATTCACCAGTGGGGACTAAAGGATGAAGTTCACCCTAAAGGATTACCAGGATGAGGCCGTTCGTGATGTCCTCGGACGGCTGGTGAAGGCTCGAAGAGGTTGGAAGGATTATCGAGATGCGCATGCTTTCTCGTTAACAGCAACAACAGGTGCCGGTAAAACGGTGATGGCCGCTGCTGTGTTTGAGGCATTATTTCATGGTGACGACAATTACGAATTTGAGGCTGATCCAGGTGCGGTTGTTATCTGGTTCAGTGATGATCCATCCCTGAATGAACAGACTCGATTTCGCCTTCTGGAAGCCTCGGACAGGCTGAATTCAACTGACCTGGTTGTTGTGGAAAACACCTTCAATCGTGAAAAGTTTGAGCCAGGAAAGGTGTACTTTCTGAACACTCAAAAGCTAAGCAAAAAAAGTCTGTTGGTGCGAGGGCATGATCCAGATGAAGAAGAAGCACAATACGGAAGACTTCTGCCAGAAACGAAACCTGACCTTCGTTCATTCACCATTTGGGACACTATACAAAACACAATCGAAGACACGGACCTGACACTCTACCTGGCACTTGATGAAGCCCATCGAGGAATGAAAGAGCCATCTAAAGCTGACAGAGCCAACAAAACCACAATAGTAAAACGCCTCATAAATGGTTCAGGCAGCGTACCGCCCATTCCAGTGGTTTTAGGAATATCAGCTACCGTTGAACGCTTTAATAAAGCAATGGAAGGGGCAGAGCATCACAACACCATGATTCCGGTCACTGTAGATGCTTCCAGAGTGCAGGAGTCAGGCCTTCTCAAAGACACCATCATTCTGGACGTTCCAGATGAGGCGGGTAGTGTTGAAACTGTGCTGGTAAGACGTGCCACGAACAAGATCAAGGAACTTACAGAGGCTTGGGCTGAGTATGGAGAACAACAAGGCTCTGGGGAGCCTGTAAAGCCGTTAATGGTGTTTCAAGTTCAGAACAAACCTAATCCAAATAATATTGCTACTGCACTTGACACCATTTATCAGCATTGGCCTGAACTGGCTT
>JBGTHE010000105.1:0-5751 GCA_041746335.1 Lysobacterales bacterium
CGGCCCCCGAGCCGGGATCCAAATAACTGCCGCGGCGACGTGATGTCCAAACTTTGCTAGCATGCCAGTTCTTCACTTGGCAAGATTGAAGCGCATGAGTAATTCTTCGTTCGAAAACCAAGTGGTCTGGATCACCGGCGCATCCTCCGGCATCGGTGAGGCGCTCGCCATGCAATTCGCGCAAGCAGGTTCCAGGCTGGTTCTTTCGGCCCGGCGGGAACCTGAGCTGCAACGCGTTCAGCAACGCTGTGTGCAAACTGGTGCCTCGCAGGACGATGTGCTGGTAGTGCCACTGGATGTGACCGATACAGCCGCCATGCCCGATGCTCTGGCGCAGGTCCTTGCACGATTCAATCGTATCGATATGTTGATCAACAATGCAGGTCTGTCACAGCGTTCCAATTGTCTCGAAACCGATATGTCGGTTTACCGGACGATCATGGAAGTGGATGTGATCGGGCAGATTGCACTCACTAAAACTGTGTTGCCGCTGATGCTGAAACAGGGCAGCGGACATATTGCAGTGACTTCATCTGTGGCAGGAAAAGTGGGTGCTCCTTACCGCACGGGTTATTGTGCCGCGAAGCACGCGGTGATGGGCTTTTTCGATGCATTGCGGGCCGAAGTTGCCGATCAGGGTATTCGTGTGACCACCATCACACCGGGCTTTATCCGGACAGCCGTTTCAGACAATGCATTGCAGGGTGATGGCACGAAGTTCAACCGCACCGATTCCAACATTGCCAAAGGCATGGATGTGGATCGCTGCGCCGCAGTCATCATGAAGGGCTTCCGCAAGGGTAAGATGGAAATCGCCGTAGGGAGCGGGATCGAGATGCACGCCCTGTGGATCAAACGCCTCTTTCCCGGCCTGGCGCTCAAATTGGCTTCAAAAGTCGGCAAGCCGGATGAAGCGCACTAATGATTCTAATCGGAGCGAATGATCTCTCCCATCAGCAAGGCGAGGCACCCGCACGAGCGTAGCTGAGGAAGCTCTCATCAATTTGTCCATGAAGCATCAGAGCACGCAAAACAAAAAATGTCATTTTTGTTTCGCTTCACAATTGCTACTGGCTATGCCTACTGACAAACCCGGCCGTTCATGACACTATAGCGACTTCTCGCGGCGTGTTTTTTATGTGGCCGCTTTCTCCAGGGATGGAAGATCAGGGTTCATTCAGGGGGAAGTCTTGAAAAACCCGGCTCACTCTGGGGTTACCGCCATCGAATTACTGGTGGTTGTTGCAATCATCACTTTGTTACTGGCAGTCGGGTTTCCGCGGGTCGAGGATTTTGCCATTCGCGCCCGGGTCACCGAAGGTCTGGCCGTTGCATCCGCAGCCAGAGCAGCTGTTCACACCGCTTGTGCTGACAATCCTTCCGCCAAGATTCATGACATTTCTGAAGCCGGTTTTCACTTCGTCCCGACAAAATATGTCGCTGAATTGCTGGTAATTGCCAACTGCAGCGAGCAACTTTATTGGGTTGGGGTGGTTACTCGAAATACCGGGGCTCACCCTGATCCGTTTTTAGCCTACCTGACCTTGCCAGACCATAACAGCAAAGGGCGCGCGCTCTGGAAATGCAGGCTGATCCGAGGTCTGGAAGAACATGCTCCGGCAGAATGTCTCACCACAATTTTCTGAAGTTCAGGCCAGGAGCAAACCACGGAAGCCCCTGGCCGCGTACTACGATTGCGCGCCATTGTGGTAGACGAAAACCTGGCCATAGCGCCTGTCGCAGAACAGAGCGCCGCCCAGCGCCCTGATGTAGGACGGTGTAGTGACCCAGCTGGATGTTTTAAGATCAAATTCACCGAGCTTTTGTAGTTTGCGATATTGATCTTCGGTGAGAATTTCGATACCGATTGCCCTTGCCATTTCGACAGCGTTTGTCTCTGGCTTGTTTTCTTTGCGGGCATCCAGCGCCTCGCGGTCGTAGCACCCACTTCTTCGCCCTTCCGGGCTCTCTGCAGAACAATCGCAAAACACGTAGCGGTCTGTGCCTTTGTCGTAGCCAATCACATCCGGCTCCCCACCTGTGCGTTCCATTTCAAACAAGGTTTTCAGGGCTGCAGCATTACCTTCGATTTTTGCCTGCACTTTGGCCCATGCCATGCCTTTGTGCCTGCGCGGGTGCTTTTCAAAGCGGGCTTGCAAGGTGTCGAGCAGCCCATCACGTTCTTTGGCTTTCACGACCCGTGCAACTCCTCAGTGGCTTATGGCGTATACCAGATCGGCGAGGTGTAGGCTCGCTCAGTCGTTGTCATCGGGACTTCTTCCGACATCGTCAGATTGAAACGCTGAGCATCGTAGGCCGTCCAACGCGGCGTTGGAATTTCGATCACACGCCCATAATAAAAAGCCTGCTGCTGCGCATCGAAATCGGGATCCGTCCATATACGGACAGCCTGACTGGTTGTACGGCCCCTGGGCCACCTGGAACACCCAGGTGGGCATGCCACCGCATGTAATACGGTGCTATGCTTTGGCAAGAAACGATACATTCAACCGCCCCCACCACATGGATAATCAAAACATGTTTACTCGCAAAACCTTGCCTGCACTCGCAACGTTAATTTTTGCCGGTTTCGTCCTGGCAGCCACCGCTAACGCGTCCCTTTTCAAGAAAGACGAATCACCTGACGAGCAAAGGGCCGAGATCCGCGAGATCCGCGACCAGACGCTCGCGGAACTGTACGAAGACCAGCCTGCCGCCAAGGGCGTAATCGAAAGTGCCGCCGGCTACGCCGTCTTCAGTAACTTCGGTATAAAAATACTGGTCGCCGGTGGCGGCTCAGGCGCAGGTGTGGCTGTCGTAAACAACAGCGGCCAGGAAACCTTCATGAAGATGGCCGAAGTGCAGGCAGGGCTGGGCTTCGGCGTCAAAAAATTCCGCCTCATCTGGGTGTTCGTAAACCAGGCCGACCTGGACAGCTTCATCAATTCAGGATGGGAAATCGGAGCGCAATCCACGGCCTCCGCGCAATATGGTGACGAGGGCACTCAAGTGTACACCGGCGCGGTATCGATCAAACCCGGCGTGTGGCTGTATCAGCTCACTGACGACGGCCTCGCGCTGGAACTGACAGCGAAGGGCACCAAGTACTATAAGAACGACGAGTTGAACTGAAAGGGAGGTCAGAACCACGCGATTACTGGGGCCAGGCGATCAACCAGCGATCGCCTGTTTAGCACAGCCTAAGCCTGCACCTACCAAGTGAATGCTGCCCCGAGCATGACTCCGCTGAATTCGAGTTCGGTGACGGAGGCGTCATCGTCCAGATCGTAGTCCAGGTGGCGATAGCTCAGTACCACATCTCCCCAATTGAATTGATAGCCAAGCCCCGCCATCGCCTGCCAGGTGAAATCTGAATCCCCGCTTCCGATGTCAGCGTGATAAGGAATAAACCAGGGCCCTTCGGTGCCGAGAGAGGCGTAGCCGTTGATACCGATGACTGCGTCCCAGTTCGATCCCGATGCTACCGAGGTGCCACTATTGCCCGGCAGACCCAGGCCGGCGATATCTCCGTTGACGGTCCAGTCCAATTGTTGATCGATGTCGAGTAAGCGGGCACCGAACAGCAAGTCGACCGGGTTGCGTGAGTTGTCACTGAGGTTGTACGTTCCCGCCAGGGTCCAGACCCAGGACTTGAGGTCAAAAACCGCATCGAGCGTCACCTCAGCCGGCAACTCAACCCCACCCACAGTGAAGTCACGCGACCCGGTCCTGGTTGCGCCCTCATTCAAATAGATTATGTCGGTGAACATGCCCCATGAGTCTTTTTTAACCTTGAGCGCTCCCATGAAGGTGAAATCCAGATTTCCCAGCAGAGCGTCCGGGTCGACTTCAAAAGATGGCCCGCCTGAGCCACTGGGTAACTGGGAATTACCCGAGATGGTCGGCAACCAGGCATAAACCGTGGCGCGCCATTTCCAGGAACCCGAATCGTCAGCCATGGCGTGGCCCGAACCCACCAGCATGGCGAGGGCAAGGGAGAGATTCAACCGCAGCACCCATGAGTGTGCCTTCGTGTATCGATGATTCAACCTGCTCTGATGTTTCATATTTCAGTCTGTCCTCAATGTTTTCGAAAATTCCCTTCGCTACTCGACCAGCCAGCAATCTGCACAGCCTGCAACATCTCGACTTCGCTGAGTCCCTGTCAACGCAATTGGAACTTATCAGAATTTACTTAGGAAACATCAGCGAGGCCTGCGCACGAATCTGGTAACGGGATGCGTAGTCGGGGCGTTCAACGTTGTAGTAATAAGCAACCTGCAGGTTCACCGGCAGCTTGCCAAAGCGCACGATTTGCCCAATGCCAAGACCCACCGGGATGGTCCAGGTGTTGCTACTGTCGGCCTCCCAATTAGCTGTGATGATGGGCGAAAAACTCAGGTAGCGGCCCGGCTTGTTCGGGAAGTTGTAGTTGACGAAGGGCTGCATCAGAAACTGGTTTACCACAGGCCGATCCTGGTCCTCCGAGACGGACCAGACGTTACTGGCCAGGGCGCCGACGACCCAGGCACCTTTCATCTTCAGGAACACGCCCGTGGGTCCCGCACTCCAGGCACCCTGGCCCAGCCGCTCGTCACTTGCCGTGTCGAGGGTCAACGCCGGACCAATGCCCCAGATCCAGCCATTGGAAGTCTCCGCCTTGGGCGAGAAAAACGCAGAGAAATTGATGTCACCGAGGCCGTTCTCCCTGTCCTGGCCGGGTGTGAAAGCGGGTTGCGAGATGAGCGGCACGATGGTGCGGGTGATCAGGTTCCAATCGTCGTTCAGGTTGAAGGGCAGTACCGGCTGGATATTCAGGATCTGCTGGTCCTTCTCCAGCGGGCCCACGTCAAAGTTCCAGTTCAGCTGAAACGGTACGCTGATCAGGTCGGCAACAGGGTTTTGCGCTTTACGTGCAAGCTCGGCGGCACTCGATTGCGCCATGGCCGGGTTGGTGGGCAGCAACCCCAGAAACAATAGAATGCAGAAAATTCGGTGCATCGTCACAGATATCCCAAAATGAAGACCCACATTACATCGAAACTGCGCAGTCGAATTACTATTTTAGGACGCATGATCACCATGAGCTCGCGTTTGCAGGCCCGTGCCACTTGCACCAGGTTCCTTTCTTACGGCCGCGGCGATCTACGGGCGATTTCTGCTCAGCTACCGCCGTTGGGCAATGGCCCCAGGAACATCGCCTTCATTTTCTTTCCGCCCACTGCCCGACTGAACTCCCGCAAGGTCGTGTACTGCAGCAACAGGACCAGCATCAGGATTTGCACCGCCCAGAAATGCGGCCACACAAGGGTGTTGACCATATGCACATTCGCTGCAGCAAAACTGCCGACTTCCCTGTAAGCGTGCCAGAGGTGTTCGAGATACACCACGACAATCGCCACCGCCATGTAAATCACGGTCTTCCAGACGATGTTGTATATCAGCGGCTTGTTCGGAAAGCGGTTAACGATCGGCAATAAGTCCGCCAACAGAACAACTTTCGCCACGATCAGCGCCGCAATGGTAGCGCCCATGACCGTTCCTGCTTGTATGCCATATTGCTGTTGCATCAGGGCGCGCAGCGCTGCGACCAGGTGAAAGGCCACCAGAAAGAAGAGGAACGGCGGAATTGCTTCCTTGAACTCGTGCTTGATACGGGCGCCCATGTTGCTCATTGCGGCAGGAGTTCCTAGTCAGTTCACCTGGCCACTGGGTGTGTACCAAATCTGTGAAGTGTAGGCCCGTTCCTGA
>JBGTHE010000106.1:0-4138 GCA_041746335.1 Lysobacterales bacterium
ACTGAAGCACGACCGACTGGCCCAATTAAAGGGCCAGTCGGGTTTTCGCTTTGAAAAACTGGATATCACCGACACAAACGCATTGAGCCAATTGCTGGCAGAGGTGCGGCCGGATCGCGTGTTACATCTGGCAGCACAGGCGGGCGTGCGTCACTCGATCGATCATCCCATGGAATATATTACGGCCAATTTGGTCGGTTTCATGAATGTGCTGGAGGCCTGTCGCCATCACAGCATCGGGCATCTGGTTTATGCTTCTTCCAGTGCAGTGTATGGCAATAATCCCAATACACCTTTTTCTGAACACGATGCAGTGGATCATCCGTTATCGATTTACGCGGCCAGCAAACGTGCCAACGAGCTGATGGCACACGTTTACTCGCACCTGCACGATTTGCCTACGACCGGCCTGCGGTTTTTTACCGTCTACGGCCCATGGGGCAGGCCGGATATGGCCCCCGTTCTTTTTGCCAAAAAAATTCAGGCGGGCAGTCCGATTTCAATTTTCAATTTCGGTCATCACCGCCGCGATTTCACTTACATTGACGATATCGTTAGCGGAGTAGTTGCCGTGATCACCGGGCCAAAGCCCCGGAAATCCGATCAGGCACAGTCTGCGCAGGATGCGGCTGCCAGCGACGCACCTTATCGGATCTATAATATTGGTAACAATCAGCCGATACAGTTGATGGAATTTCTCGGAGAGTTGGAAGCCTGCATGGGTAAGACTGCACTGCTGGAAATGCTCCCATCACAGCCGGGTGATGTGCAGGATACCTGGGCGGATTGCAGCGATTTGGAAAGGGATTTCAACTACCACCCGGATACCAGCCTTGCCGAGGGCATGCGGTCCTTTGTCAGCTGGTTCAAACATTACTATTCAGAAATGGACAAGGTTTAAAAATGCGTTTATCCATTGTTGGCAGCGGCTACGTAGGCCTGGTAAGCGGTGCAGGATTGTCTGAGGTTGGCCACCACGTTATGTGTATGGATATAGATTCAAGCCGGATAGAGCGATTGCGCCAGGGTATTCTGCCCATTTTCGAGCCAGGCCTGGAAACCATGTTGCTGGACAATGCAGCACAGGAGCGACTGCAGTTCACCGACTCTCTGCAGCAGGCCGTACAGCACGCAGAAGTCATTTTTATCGCCGTGGGCACTCCGCCTGATGAAGATGGCTCGGCTGATTTGAGTCATGTGCTGGCGGTGGCCGAGGGTCTGGGGAAATACCTGGAAAAACCGGTGTTGGTTGTGGTGAAATCCACGGTCCCGGTAGGCACTTGTGAAAAGGTACGCGAAGCAGCCAACAAGGCCTTGCAGGCGCGCAATATGAATTTCGAAGTCACAGTGGCATCGAATCCCGAGTTCCTGAAGGAAGGAGCGGCTATCGCCGACTTCATGAAGCCTGATCGAATCGTCATAGGTACGGACTCTGAGGATGCGGAAACCCTGCTGCGCGAGCTTTACGCGCCGTTCAATCGCAATCATGAAAAGTTGTTGTGCATGGATGTGCGCTCTTCAGAGCTGACCAAATATGCCGCTAACAGCATGCTGGCCACCAAGATCAGTCTGATGAATGAATTGTCCAATCTGGCTGAGCGGGTAGGGGCCGATATTGAACAGGTACGCATCGGTATTGGTTCGGACCCCCGTATTGGTTACTCTTTCATTTATCCCGGTGTGGGCTATGGTGGCTCGTGTTTTCCCAAAGACGTGCGAGCATTGGAGCGAACAGCCAGGCAGTACGGCTATGAAGCGGAGTTGTTGCGCGCAGTGGAATCGGTCAACAACCGGCAGAAGAGCAAAGCCTTTGAAAAGCTGGACCGTCATTTCGGCGGCGAATTATCCGGCCTGAAAATTGCCATCTGGGGCCTGGCCTTCAAACCCAACACCGACGATATGCGTGAAGCACCGGCGCTGACCCTGGTGGAGGCGCTGCTGGCTGAAGGGGCCCGCGTATGTGCACACGATCCAGAAGCAATGGAAGAGGCTGCGCACTTGTATCCCGAGGGCAGCGGCTTTAGTCTGGCCGATGATCCCTATGCAGCCGCGAAGGGTGCCGATGCACTGGTACTGATGACTGAATGGAAATTGTATTGGGCGCCGGACTTCGATCGCTTGCAGCAGGAAATGCAACAAGCCGTCATCGTCGATGGACGCAACATCTGGTCACCTCCGATTGTGCGGCGGCGGGGTTTTACCTATTACGCCATTGGCCGGCCCTGAACCCCAGAGCAGGCCCAAAGCCGACACCAAGCCGGGCCAGCAGGAGTATCCGTTTTGAGTAAAAAAGCCCTGATTACCGGCATTACCGGACAGGATGGCGCCTATCTGGCGGAATTTTTGCTGGCAAAGGATTATGAAGTACACGGCATCAAGCGCCGCGCTTCGCTCATCAACACTCAGCGCATCGACCATTTGTACTCCGACCCGCAGGATCAAGGTGCGCGCCTGCGACTGCATTACGGCGATATGACCGATGGCTCGAGCCTGCAGCGCACCATCCAGGCGGTGCAGCCCGATGAAATCTATAATCTGGCTGCGCAAAGCCATGTTGCAGTTTCGTTCGAGGAGCCGGAGTACACGGCTGAATCGGATGCAGTGGGTACACTGCGTTTGCTCGAAGCTATCCGAAACCTCGGATTGCAGGATTCCTGCCGTTTTTACCAGGCATCCACTTCTGAGTTGTTTGGCAAAGTGCAGGAATCACCACAGCGCGAAACCACGCCTTTCTATCCGCGATCTCCCTACGGTGTTGCCAAGCTTTACGCTTACTGGATCGTGGTGAATTACCGGGAATCTTACGGTCAGTTTGCGTGCAACGGGATCCTCTTCAATCACGAATCACCCTTACGTGGTGAAACTTTTGTAACCCGCAAAATTACCCGTGGACTGGCCCGAATTGCCTTCGGCCTGGAAGATTGTGTTTATCTCGGCAACCTGGATGCCAGACGTGACTGGGGCCATGCAAGGGACTATGTAGAAGCGCAATGGCTGATGTTGCAGCAGGACACGCCGCAGGATTACGTCATAGCAACCGGTGAACAGAGATCCGTCCGTGATTTTGTAGACGCAACTGCCCGGCACATGGGCCTGGTGCTGGAGTGGGAGGGCGCAGGGAAAGAAGAGCAGGCGGTCCTCACGAAATGTACCAATCAGGAATTCAAGTGCCGTGCCGGCGATGTGCTGATACGAATCGATCCGCGCTACTATCGTCCGGCAGAGGTGGAAACATTGTTGGGTGATGCTTCCAAGGCTGAGCGCGAATTGGGCTGGAAGCCAAAAACCAGTTTTGATGAATTGGTGCGTGAGATGGCCGTATCGGACCTGACCCTGGCGCAGGAAGAAGCGCTGGTCAGGCAGCACCGCTGCAAGGTCTGAGTGCAGTCTGATGATTGCTTTACGTAAGAATCTGCCGCGAATATTTGTAGCCGGCCATAAGGGGATGGTGGGTGCTGCACTGGTTCGACAATTGGTAAAAGCAGGTCACTGTGAACTGTTATTACGCGATCGGGGTGAGCTGGACCTGATGCGTCAATCTGAAGTTGAACAGTTTTTCGCCGATGAAAAAGTGGATCAGGTTTACCTGGCAGCAGCAAGGGTAGGTGGAATTCAGGCCAATCAAGATTATCCCGCAGATTTCATCCGCGATAATCTGCTGATCCAGACACATGTCATTGACGCGGCTCACCGCGCTGGCGTGAACCGCCTGTTATTTCTGGGCAGCTCATGCATTTATCCACGACTGGCTGAGCAACCCATGCTTGAAGAAGCCTTGCTCACTGGTCCACTGGAACCCAGCAATGAAGCTTATGCAGTTGCCAAGATCGCGGGCCTGAAAATGTGTGAAGCCTACCGACGTCAGTTTGCCTGTGATTTTCGCAGCGCAATGCCGACCAATCTGTATGGTCCGAATGACAATTTTGATCTCGAAAGCAGTCATGTTTTGCCGGCTCTTCTGCACAAGTTTTACCGGGCCGTGCGCCAGGGTGTTGAGGCAGTTGATGTATGGGGCACCGGTAATCCCCGCCGCGAATTTTTGCATGTGGACGATATGGCGGCTGCCTGCCTCGCGGTGATGGCATTGTCCAAAAATACATTCGACACGCAGGTGCCAGTTCGCAACGGGCACATCAAT
>JBGTHE010000107.1:0-2016 GCA_041746335.1 Lysobacterales bacterium
CACAGGAATAGAGCATCCAGTCGTCCATCCGGAAATCGCGATGAAACCACATACCGTGATCGAGGCTGGCCATCATCAGGCTGTTCTGGGTCCAGGACAATCCATGGGGTAAAGTCGCCGTTCCAATCAACTGGAAATCCGAAACATAGGCCAGTAGCGCACGATGCATCACCGGATCATCCGGTAATTCACCCTGCAGGCGAAACCAGACTTGCTGTGTGGGCGGAGCTGGTGTTGGATGGAATGGATCGTAATCACCCACCCGACGAAATTCAAAAGGGCCAAAACGGTCAATCCAGCGGCGCATTTTCTGTGGCAAATGTTGCAACTTTTCCGGATCTATCTCAGGACGGGCTTCGATTTCTTCAGGATCCGGAACCTGGGGGGCATCAAATTGGTGTTCAAGGCCTTCTTCGGGCTCCTGGAATGAGCAGGCCAATGTGAAGATGGGCCTGCCGTGCTGAATGGCCACCACCCGGCGGGCACTGAAACTTCCGCCGTCACGACTGCGATCAACGTTGTAAACGATAGGGGCAGCCGGGTCACCCGCGCGCAAAAAATAGGCGTTGAGCGAATGAATCAAACGGCCATCGACCGTGGAACTGGCCGCGAGTACGGCCTGGCAAAGCACCTGACCACCGAATACCCGTTGGGCTCCCATGTCTCGGCTTGCACCGCGAAACAGATTTACTTCCAGTGATTCCAATCGGATCAGTTCTAACAGTTCCTGAAAGGCATCGTCAAAATCGGACATATACAACAACCCGTGAGCGCAGAGATGGGTGAAACTGTAGGGGATTTATCGCGTGATGTCATGCGCCGGGAGTCGTTGCGGGCCCAGCCGTCACCAGCGATGCAAGTTCAAGTCAGAATCCCCGTAGCGGTCTTCAGGCAGATTCCGGTCTGCGCGGCGAAGCTTGTTACAATGCGGTCATAAAGCCTTCTACCAAGGTACCCTTTTTTGTGAAAACCGTGGGTTCGTTTCTCTGGCACGATTATGAAACTTTTGGCGCACAGCCGCTGGTCGACCGCCCGTCCCAGTTCGCTGCTCTTCGAACTGATGCTGACTTGAAGCCCGTTGGCGATCCTGTCGTCTTCTATTGCGCGCCTTCTGATGACGTTCTCCCCCACCCGGCTGCCTGCCTGATAACCGGCATAACCCCACAGATTGCCCGTGAGCGGGGTATCCCTGAAGCTGAGTTTGCAGCTGCGGTACTGCAGGAGATGTTGCTTGCAGGCACCTGCAGCGCCGGTTACAACAGCATACGTTTTGATGATGTGGTTACGCGTGCCCTGCTGTATCGCACCCTGCGTGAACCTTACGAACGCGAATGGCGCAATGGCAACTCGCGTTGGGACTTGATCGACCTGGCGCGCATGAGTTATGCATTGCGTCCTCAAGGTATCGAGTGGCCCATGGTGCAGCGTGAATCTGCTGCAAAACCGGCACCCAGTTTTCGCCTCGAAGATCTGACTCGAGCCAATGGGATTGAACACGTGGGCGCACACGATGCTTTGGCTGATGTAAATGCCACCATCGCCCTCGCGCGATTGATCAAATCTCATCAGCCCAAACTGTTTGACTGGGCGCTGGGCATGCGAGACCAGAAAGTTGCCATGAATTTGCTAGATCCTACAGAGGCCCAGCCGGTTCTCCACAGCTCTTCAAGAATACCGGCCGCGCGCGGCTGTACCACTTTGGAAATGCCATTGGCAGTCATGCCCGACCGGCCAAAATCCGTTGTGGTATTTGACTTGATGGGAGATCCCACTGATTTGATTGAAGGCTCTGCAGCCGATATTGCCGACCGGGTTTTTACTCCTGTGGCAGACATGCCTGAAGGTATTGAACGATTACCGCTCAAACTGGTTCACAGTAACCACGTACCGATGCTGGCGCCTGCCTCAACACTCAAGGATGCAGATCCGGGGCGAATCGGGCTTGACCCGGAGCTCTGCCTGCGTAATGCCAGCCGCATCAGGGCTCATTTGTCCACCATCCGCGCCAAAGTGATT
>JBGTHE010000108.1:0-4669 GCA_041746335.1 Lysobacterales bacterium
GCAACACTACGAAAGCGGTGATGCCAATCAACAGCCACCAGAAATTCTGCAATACGGAGCCCACGGCAAGAACGATCTTGGTAATCGTGGGTAAGTCACCACCCAGCTCTTCGAAAATGGGAGTGAATTGCGGAATCACATAAACCAGCAACAGGATCAGCGACCCAGCAGCCAGAAACAGGAGCAATACAGGATAAATCAAGGCTGAAACCACACTATCCTTCAGCTCCTTGGATCGCTCCATATAATCCGCAAGACGATTCAATGTGGCATCCAGCGTGCCGCCTATCTCGCCAGCCCTGACCATGTTGATGAACAATCGGCTGAAAGCGCCGTGCTGTTTTTCGAGAGCGTCTGACAAAGTGCCGCCTTCACGCACGTGATCGCGAATTTCAGCCACTGTACGTTGTATTTTTGGCGCTTCTGCAAGGTCCATCAACACGTGCAGCGATCTGTCCAGCGGCAAGCCGGCACCCAGCAGTGTAGATAATTGCTGAGTAAACTCGCCCACTTCCCGGCTGTTCATGCCGCGATTGCCAAAACTGAGATTTTTCAGTCCAAAGCCACCCGAACCCGCTTCTTTGGCCTGCAAGGGAATATTGCCGGCTTCCTGCAATTTCAGAATGACCAGGTCAAGCGTGGCTGCTTCCATGGTGCCGGATACCGTTTCACCGGCAGGTGAAACGGCCTTGTATTCGAAAATGGGCATCAATTTTCCTGCGACACGCGCAAGACTTCATCCAGCGTGGTTAAACCGGACAGGCACTTTTCCAGTCCGTCCTGGTATATCGTGCGCATGCCTTCCGCAACAGCCAGCTCCTGGATTTCACCTGAAGTCGCATGCTTCATCACCAGGCGCCGAATCGGATCTGTCATCATTAATAATTCGAGTATGGTGGTACGGCCTCGATACCCATTGGGGTTAAGTTCCGAGGGTACTGGCCGGTAGAGCGTATAGCGCTGACGTTCGCCTCCATCGAGCCGTGTCAGTCCGATTTCTTTGGCGACTTCGGGCAGCAAGTCGTAAGGCTCACGGCTTAGCGGATCCAGGGTCCGCACCAGACGCTGCGCCAGAATGGCATTGACGGTAGAAGTCAGCAGGTAATCATCAACACCCATATCCAGCATACGCGTGATACCACTGGCTGCATCGTTGGTGTGTATGGTTGATAGCACCAGGTGTCCGGTCAGCGCCGACTGGATGGCAATACGCGCGGTTTCAAGATCACGCATTTCACCGATCATGATCACATCCGGGTCCTGCCGCACAATCGCTCGGAGAGCATGCGAAAAGTCCAGGCCTATGGAAGATTTGGCCTGAATCTGGTTGATGCCTTCCAACTGATATTCCACCGGGTCTTCAACTGTGATGATCTTGCGTTCTGGGGTATTGAGCGCACTGAGTGCGGTGTACAGGGTGGTCGTTTTACCAGAGCCTGTAGGTCCGGTTACCAGGATGATGCCATGCGGCATTTCCAGTGCCTTGACGAATTTCTTGCGCAAATGTGCATCGAATCCCAGCGAATCGAAATCCAGCACAATGCTTTCACGATCGAGGATACGCATTACCACACTCTCGCCATGCGAGGTGGGTATGGTGGATACACGCAGGTCCAGCTCCTTACCCTGCACGCGGTGCATGATGCGACCGTCCTGAGGCAGGCGTCGTTCTGCGATGTTCAACTTGGCCATGATCTTGATACGGCTGATCACTGCCGATGTAGAGCTCGAAGGCGGCGCTTCCACTTCCTGCAGCACGCCATCGATGCGATAACGCACTTTCAGTCGGTTTTCAAAAGGCTCTATGTGTATATCCGAAGCCCGGGCTTCAACCGCCCGCTGCATGATCAGGTTGACCAGGCGAATGACGGGCGCTTCCGATGCCAGGTCACGCAGATGCTCTATATCTTCTTCACCGGCATCCGCTTCGCCACCGAGTCGCTCGACAATCTGACCCATGGCGCTGCGCCCGCCACCCAACAGCTTTTCAATACCGTTTTCTATTTCCGAAGCGATGCCAACCTGGCGCAGGATGTTCTTGCCACTTGCCATCGACAAGGCTTGAGCAGCGAATTCATCCCGGGGGTTGGCCATCACCACCGTCAGATTTTCATCGGTTTCAGTAACCGGGAGAATCAGGTTTTGTTTCAGGAATCGTACGGAGATACCCGGGAATTCCGGTGCTTCATCCGGCAGGTCGGCGGTGCGAATCAACGGTAGCTTGAGTAACTCGGATTCTGCTTCAGCAACATCGCGTTCAGATACGAGACCCAGGCGAACCAAGAGGGTGACCAGGTCGCCCCCATTCTGCTCGCGGTAAGTTTCTGCCCTTTTCAGGTCAGCTGGTTTTAGCCGATTTGAAGTCAGCAGGTAATCACAGACGGAATCCTTCTCCGACTCGATATCCTGTACTACGTCCTGCTGCGCTTCAGTTGCCTGCACTTGTTGGTTCCCCATGAATCCAGAGTCTGGTCGAATTATAAGGCAGCGGAGGAGCAAGCCGCTTGATTACGCAAACTGACCAAATCCTGGAACCACCTGGCCTGTTCACAGACAACGTCGCGAACTTTGGGTTCCAGCGCCAGTTCCTCAGTCGCCGTTCTTCAAGCACCATCTTTACGCAGCGCATCGGCGCTCCAGCCCACGAACTGCTCTACCAGGGGCCGGTTGGTCAGCACCCAAACGAAAATCGGCATCAATGCGGGCAATATCAATGTTCCCAGCTGATACCCCAGCGCGATAGCATCATCTGAAACCCCAGCCTGCTTCACGAAAACGTGACTCTGTTCACCAAAGTTGAAGGCCAGCATTTTTAGGGACTGGAATACCACACCCCAAACCTGCACCAGCGTGATGGTGGCGTAACCGATCAGCATGATTGCCAGTTTTCGCAACCAGCTCACATCTGAACCCATAACCAGGCCGAACAGCAACGGCAAGCCATAACTGTAAACCAGCGGATTGACGATAAAGCCCAAAGCTTCCTGGGTACCATCCCTGAATAAATACTGGATATTGGTTTCGACCTGAAAGAGGAAATTCTGGTTAGGCTCAACAATGATCTGCCGGAAACTATCTCCCAGGATATTCGACAATACCGCCTCAGCCATCATGCGTGCTGGCGCTCCATGAAATGCCGACAGATAAAACCACAACATGAAACCGAACAGCATCCACATGGATGCCAGGATCAGCATCTCACTGAGCTTTAGCTCTTCTTCTGCCACTGGTGGCAAGGGTTCTTCTGGATTGGCGTCAGGCAAGCCACTGGCTGAGGGGTGCTTGTCATTGATGGTGTCGCTCATCTGATTATCCTGTCCATTTACGGGCATTCAGAAACATCTGTCGCCAGGGTGAAATTGCGGGCCAGTTTTTCGGCGCCCAGGAAAAGTTTACGGTTCTGAGTGTACGCTCGGGATGGGGCATAAGTATGGTTACTCGTCCGTCCGCATTACAAAGACCCGTGATACCTTGCGGTGACCCATTCGGGTTTTGCGGATATGACTCAGTGGCAGCACCACTTTCATTAACGTATCTCAAAGCCAGGTGTTCGCTGCTAATGGTTGCTGGGTTTGCAAACAGAGCCCGCCCTTCACCGTGAGCAGTGACAACCGGGATGCGTGAGCCCTCCATGCCCCGGAAGAATAAGGACTGGGACGGCAATATCTGCACCAGGCTCAAACGGGCTTCAAATTGTTCTGACTGATTTCGTACAAAATCCGGCCAACTTCCCGCACCGGGAATAATATCCCGCAATGCTGACAACATCTGGCAGCCGTTACAAACCCCCAAAGCAAACTTGTCTTCGCTCAACAGGAACTCAGCAAACATTCGACGCAAGTTGTCTGCAAATAGTATCGATTTGGCCCAGCCTCTGCCGGCACCCAGCACATCGCCATAAGAGAATCCTCCGCACGCCACAAAGCCTTGAAAGCTTCGCAGATCCTGTCGCCCCGTAAACAGGTCGGACATATGCACATCCACCGAGCGGAATCCGGCTTGGTCGAATGCGGCTGCCATCTCGACGTGACCATTCACCCCCTGTTCGCGCAAAATTGCCACAGCGGGGCGCGCGTGGTGGAAATGTGGAGCGGCCGGAAATGCAAAACCCAGTTCTGGCTGCAGCCCAGGCCCATCCCAACGTAACTGACCTGCAAGTTCCTGATCTGCACAATCGGGGTTATCCCGCAATCTCTGCACGGCATGGCTGGTTTCCGACCAGAGCCGCTGTAACGCTGGGAATTTTGCCTGTAGAACTTGGGTACCCTTGTGCGTCAAAGTCAGCGTATCTCCGGGCACGGGCCTGCCCAGGTCATGGACCAGATTCGACAAACTGTGTTTGTGCAGGCTAGCCCTGACCTGATCAACATGCTCCGCGCCCACCTGGATCACTGCGCCCAGCTCCTCGGCGAACCAGGCAGCCGGCAGATCATCCGCCGGAAGATCGATTTCCAGGCCGCAATGGGATGCGAAGGCCATCTCACACAGACATGCTGCCAGCCCACCATCGGAACGATCGTGATAAGCCAACAGAAGACCAGCCAGGTTGAGCTCCTGAATGGCCGCGAAAAAATTGCTCAAATCGGCAGGCTGATCCAGATCCGGAACGGTATGACCGAATTCACCATAAACCTGCGCCAGCGTTGACCCACCCAGTCGATTCTTTCCT
>JBGTHE010000109.1:0-5894 GCA_041746335.1 Lysobacterales bacterium
GGTCAGGGCTCCGCAGCTTCTTCTTGAACAGACTGTCGGCTCTTTTGAGTGCAGGCTCTATGTATTTCATTTCACGATCTTGCAGCGTGACTTCGAGGCCCCGCAGTACGCACCAGGCAGCAATGTCTCCACCCATGACTCCCGCGCCAACCACATGCACGCGACGGGCCCGAAAATCACTTTTTTTGCCAGCTCCCTTGAGCCCTTCCATCAGCCAGAACACCCGGCGCAGATTGCGTGAGGTGTCGCCAGTTATCAGTTCCCCGACTCTCAGAGCTTCTTGCTCTAACATTCTTGATTTGCTGTTACCGTGTTCTTCCCAGGCATCAATCAGTGAAAAAGGCGCCGGGTAATGCTTCGGATTTGCGCGACCGGCGGTTTTTTTGCGCATGATATTGGCCAATACCTTCCGCGCAGGAGCGGTATTGCTTATTCGTCTGACGAGCCCGGGTTTCCGGCTTTTGCGGCCCTGCAGCACGGCATTCCGCGCAGCCCATCGTAAGGATCCATGGGGCCCCACCAACTGATCCACCAGGCCGATGGCTTTGGCTTCCCTGGCTCGTAACATGCGGGAACTGAGCATCAGTTCCATAGCTTTAGGGCCGCCGAGTATTGGAGGAGTCCTGGCGCTGCCGCCAAAACCGGGATAGATGCCAAGCTTGATCTCGGGATACCCCAGCCGAGTGTGTGGTACATCAAGTGCAATGCGGTAATGACACGCCAGCGCCAGCTCAAGGCCACCACCCAGGCAGAATCCCTCGATGGCCACGACCACCGGGAAGGGCAGCTGCTCAATCCGATTAAATAATTGATGTACTTCACGGATGGATTCTGCAGCCAGGGCAGGGTTGCTGACACCTTCAAACTCACGAACATCCGCGCCTACTATAAAGGATGCCTTTTTGCCTGACTGTATGACCAGGCCACGTGGAGACTGCTTACTGATCTGCTCAACAAGCAATTCAAGTTCGGTCAACACCTCGCGGGAAAGACTGTTGGTTTTCTCGCCCGAACGATCCAGCGTCAACCAGGCAATGCGGTCCATGTCATGGTCGATACGCCAGTGTTGGTAGGCAGATGAATTCATGCGCGAATCTCCGTACGGAAGTAGGGTCACAGGCAAATAAGCGCCAGCGATGGGCATCTGCAAAGATTATGACAGAGCCAATCGTTCACGACCAAGGGAACCGCTGGAAATGGCCGGTCTCGTTGCAAGCCAGCACTATCACCGCGACATTCAGGGCAATTGCATACCAGCGGTGCGCAAAATGCTGCTCAAGGCTATCAGCGGGAGTCCGATCAATGCCGTAGGGTCTGAGCTTTCCAGTCCCCGCAATAATACCGATCCGCCAGCCTCAGATTTGAAGGAACCTGCACAGTCCAGAGGCATATCCAGTTCAATATAGCGCTCAGCTTCCCGGACACTGAATTCACGAAAGTGCACCTGTGTGGGTGCCTGCGCTTCTTCACAAAAATCGTTTAGTTTGTGCAGGACGCAGATGGCAGAGATAAATTGGACTGATTTACCTGAAAACCGCATCAGTTGCTCGATGGCGGCATCCATTGTATGAGGCTTGCCGATAATGCTTGCCCCAAACGCGGCGACTTGGTCGCAGCCAATCACCACTGCGCTTGGATTCCGCTGCGCAACACTGAGGGCTTTGCTTCGGGCCAGCCGACGGGTCAAATCCAATCCGGCCTCGCCAGGCACGGCAGTTTCGTCTATGTTGGGTGCAACACAGCTGAATTGGACCCCTAAACGCTCCAGCAGTAGTTTCCGGTAAGGGCTGCCAGATGCCAGAATTAACGGGTATTTGGGTGACTTGAGCTTCATTATTGATGTAAAATGCCCGGTTTGCTGATGGCTTAACCCGCTGGTGTGTCTGTAGTCTTGTATTCAAGCGGAGTTGGTTGGCCCGGTCGGAGATTGTAATTCGATCTAGCTAGTTCATGAAACAATTCATGAACCAGTAAAAGGGCTATGAATGTATTGCACAGCGGGGAGTACAGCCATGTCCCTTGAGTATCCGGATTTTATTGATCCACAAAAGGCCGCTGAGGGACACAGGACGTTTTCAGGCACCATCGCATTGAATCGCATGCAGCGCCTGAAAGATTTCCTGACTACGGATGTTGGCGATGCCCGTTTTACAGCGACGTTTGAGAAAGACTCCCTGGTGGGAGTAAGAATTCAGGTTCAGGTTAATGCAGTTTTGTGGCTGCTTTGTCAGCGCAGTCTGGAACCCTACCAGGAAACGGTGAACAGAACTTCTCAGTTGGGTGTCATCGAAGACATCAGCCTGGAAGGACTACTGCCCGAAGGGTATGAAGCCATTTTGGCCGAGCATGGAAGAATATCTTTCCTCATGATGGTGGAAGATGAACTACTGCTGGCTTTGCCACAAGTACCGCGAAATCCGGATCTGCCTCCAATGGATACAGAACCAGGTGAAACTGAGCCGGTTGTCTTGTCGTCGGGGCAACAACCCAGGCAACAGCCTTTTGCAGGCTTGGCCGATCAATTGAAAGCATTGGCCAGTAACAGTAAAAAGACGTCTGGCACTGGGAAGAAATAGATTTTTAAACTCTGGAGTAAATAACATGGCTGTTCAACAAAATCGTAAATCATCTTCAAGAAGGGACATGCGCCGTTCGCACGACTCACTGTCTGCTCCCACCCTGTCAGTGGAACCAACCACGAGTGAAACCCATTTGCGTCACCACGTTAGCCCGGAAGGCTATTATCGTGGTCGCAAGGTGATTGACAGCAAGATCGTCGAGTTCGACCAAGAGTAATTCCCAAGGGCCCCAGGCTTTGCCCTGGGCCCTGGTTCCATCAGCCTATTCCGCAATTCGTTCAGATTGGTGCATCCATGCGGGTGTTTGAGATGGAGAAGTAGACTTGATTTATTCGAGAATTACCGGCACAGGCAGCCATTTGCCTGAGCGGGTCATGACCAATAAAGATCTTGAGCAATTTCTAGACACCAGTGATGAGTGGATTCGTGACCGTACCGGCATACACGAGCGACGCGTGATTGGCAAAGGTGAATCTACTTCAACTCTGGCCCTGGCGGCATGCCAAAAAGCCATGCAAGCCGCACAGGTTGATCCCGCAGAAATTGATCTGTTCGTGCTCGGCACAACAACACCTGACCTGATTTTTCCCAGCACGGCCTGTCTGATCCAGAAACAGTTGGGCCTGGGTGATTGTGCGGCCATGGATGTCAATGCCGCCTGTTCCGGATTTCTGTATGCATTGAATATTGCAGATAAGTACATTCGATGCGGCGATGCAAAAAAAGTATTGGTATGTGGAGCCGAAACACTGACTCAGCTCTTGAACTGGAACAAACGGGATACTGCAATACTGTTTGGTGATGGTGCCGGTGCAGTGGTGCTGGAAGCTTCTGAGGAGCCAGGAATACTGTCCTCCCATATTCACGCGGACGGCAGTTATGCTGACCTATTGACCGCAAATGTCGGCCCCTCGCTGGGGTTTGAAGGCTTGGAGGACAACAACGGCAAACCTGAAATCAGCATGCGCGGGAATGAGGTGTTCAAGGTTGCAGTACGCACGCTGCATCGCATGGTCGATGAAACGCTCGGTGCAAACAACATCGACAAATCCGAACTGGATTGGCTGATCCCGCATCAGGCCAACTACCGGATCATCTCGGCCACCGCCAAAATGCTGGATATGAGCATGGATCAGGTGGTTGTTACGGTGGATAGGCATGGCAATACATCTGCGGCGTCTGTTCCACTCGCTTTGGATGAAGCGGTACGTGATGGCCGTGTGCAAAGAGGCCAGCTGATGTTACTTGAAGCCTTCGGCGGCGGTTTCACCTGGGGTTCTGCCCTGATCCGTTATTGATATCGGATACGGGTGGAGCATATGAACCAAGTAGCTTTTCTCTTTCCCGGTCAGGGTTCGCAGTCACTGGGCATGCTCAGCAGTCTGGCGGAGCAATCGCACCGGGTGCAGGAAACGTTTGCTGAAGCCTCGGATTCGGCTGGGGCAGATCTGTGGCAACTGGCACAGCAGGGCCCGCAGGAGCGTCTCGACCAAACCGAAATTACGCAGCCCGCCATGTTGGCCGCTGATATCGCCTGCTGGCGTGTATGGAAAGAGCAGGGAGGATTCGATCCCCAATTCATGGCAGGTCACAGCCTCGGCGAATACGCTGCACTGGTAGCGGCGGGTCACCTGGAATTCGCTGGTGCGGTGCGTTTGGTGGTCCAGCGGGCTCGTCTGATGCAAGCAGCCACACCGGATGGTAGTGGTTCCATGGCCGCGATCCTGGGAATGGAGGATGCCGATCTGGAGCAAGTCTGTGCAGCAGTTGCCGACGGCCAGATCGTATCCTGTGCCAATTTCAATTCGCCCGGACAAACAGTCATTGCCGGACATCGGAAGGCAGTGGAGCGTGCCTGTGAAGCTGCCAAAGCGGCAGGCGCCAAGCGTGCGGTGACCTTGCCCGTCAGCGTTCCGTCACATTGCCTGTTGATGCGCGATGCCTCTCGTGAACTGGAAGCCATTCTGCTCGAAACCGAGGTGACAAACAGTGAAATAATCGTCATACACAATGCAGACGTCAGCAACCATGCAACGGGCGAAGCTATTCGCCAGGCACTGGCTGAACAATTGTGGAAACCCGTGCGCTGGAGAGAAACCATTGCTGAATTGACCGCACGCCGGGTTGCTCGTTATGTGGAATGCGGGCCTGGCGGAGTGCTGACCAGCCTGAACCGACGCAATGCGCGCGATGCTGAAACGGTGGCCCTGAGCACGATAGATTCTATGCAGAAAATTATCCGGGAGTGGGAGTGAGTATGAATTGGAGTCTCGAGGGGCAAGTAGCTCTGGTGACCGGAGCTAGTCGTGGGATAGGCGCGGCCATAGCTGACCGGCTCGCTGGTCTGGGGGCGCTGGTGGTTGGCACAGCTACCAGTGATGAAGGCGCCGCAGGCATCAGCGAACGCCTGAAAGATCTGGACCAACAGTGCCGGGGAGTCCGTCTTGATGTCAATGAAGCTGGAGCGGCTGAGCAGCTGGTGCAGCATGTCACAGCAGACCTGGGACCGCCTACCATTCTGGTTAACAATGCCGGTATCACGCGTGACCAATTGTTGATGCGCATGAAAGATGACGATTGGGATATGGTGCTGTCAACCAATCTGCGTTCCGTATATGTGCTCAGCAAAGCTTGTTTGCGCGGCATGATGAAAGCCCGCAGCGGGCGAATCATCAGCATTTCATCTGTGATTGGTATGATGGGCAATGCGGGTCAGGCGAATTATGCGGCTGCGAAAGCCGGTTTGGAAGGATTCAGCCGATCACTGGCCAGGGAAGTCGGTTCGCGGGGGATTACTGTGAATACAGTTGCGCCCGGTTTTATCGATACGGATATGACGCGGAGTTTGGATCCAGCGCAGCGTGAGCAGCTTCTCGCCGATATTCCCTTGCAGAGATTGGGGCAGCCCGATGACATTGCCGCAGCCGTTGCGTTCCTGGCCTCACCGCTGGGGTCCTATATTACGGGACAGGTCCTGCATGTTAACGGCGGTATGTACATGTGATTTTAGTTTGAATTTTGTGGTGTAAGTTTCTGATAGAAAGGTAGTTATGCAATAATTTCGTTGCAGTACCCATACTGTCGCGGATGTCAATAAACTGGTATCGAAGCGTCATATTCTCTAGAATTGCGACCCGGTATCACTCCAACGAGGATAATTCTGAAAATGAGCAGCATTGAAGATCGCGTCAAAAAAATCGTCATCGAGCAACTTGGCGTCAAGGAAGAAGAAGTCACCCCTACCGCATCGTTCGTCGATGATCTTGGCGCAGATTCGCTGGATACGGTTGAACTCGTAATGGCACTGGAAGAAGA
>JBGTHE010000110.1:0-2099 GCA_041746335.1 Lysobacterales bacterium
TGGCGAAAAAGACCTGTAGGTGAGAATAGCGTTATGCGCAGAAGTATTTCTCGTTGCCCCTTGCAACGTCCTTCATTGAACGTTTGCCAAGAGCAGATTATTCCGCGATCAGAAGCGTCTTACGATCCGTCATGCCCTGAAGGAATTTCAGCCCGAATGACTGTGCTAGTTTGAGCAGCGCAGCAGCAGGCCCCAGTGCATTGGTTAGCTTGTCGGGTTTCGTTCGCACGTAGGCTGCGAACTGATGGGAATCGACATTCAATCGTTGCAATATCGGCGGAGTGGCTAACGAAATTGCACCCTTCTTGTTGGGGAGCACCACCCGACCGCTCCAGTCGACCAGCTCCAAATAGCTTTTGACATCAAAGGGAATAGCCGCTCGATCCTGAGACTCATCCAAGAACGGCATCAATCCGTGCCCTTCCGGCTGGGTAATACGCCGTTGAATGGCGGTGTAGTCGGATGACTCAGGTCGGTTAGCAATCCCGGCCCGAATCGGGTTCAGATCCACATAGGTCATGCATTGGAGCAGGGCGGTCTCGTCCAGCAATGCCTGGGACTTGAAACGCCCCTCACAGAACCGTCCGGTGCAACAGTCTTCCGCATTGGCCAGGCGGGCAATGGGTTCAGTGAGGCAGCGCATGAACCAGGAGATGTCCGAGAGCCTTTCCTGAATGACGGCACACCATTGCTCCACCCGATGTTGCTCTTCAGATCCCAGCGAGCCCCCTGCCAGCCAGTTCCGCACCGCGGGTGGCCCGGAGAAGAGCTTCAGCCAGCGCAGGGCCACTGCCCGCGAGGTAAGTTGCGCTGCACTTGCAGCATCCACATGCATTACCACGTGATAGTGATTGCTCATCACCGCATAAGCACAGACATCGATGGCGAAAACAGACGACAGCAGCAGGATGCGATCCACGATCCATTGACGTCGGTGCTCAAAGCTGTAGCCCGAGTGCTTGTCAACGCCACACAGAAAAGCTCTGCGCACACAGCGACTGATGCAGTGGTAATAGGGTGTGTCGCTGAGAGAAACCAGGCGTTTCCGGGGTTTGGGCATGAAGTCAGAATGGCACAGCAAGCCGACGGCATCATCGGAAAATCACCCGATTCGGTGTAGGATTATTTAGATTGTGTGGGTGTCCGGATCTTCAGTTTAGATTGTGTGGGTGTCCGGATCTTCCGGATCTTCGCGGATCTTCGATAAAAAATGGGTAACTGCGGCTGACAACGGGTTGCCCGACTGCCGTGCTTCGCCAGGCGCATCAGCGGATTGATTGATGTGAGCGAATGAATCCAAACCGGGTTTTGATTGACCGCTGCAAACCTCTGCTGGCGGCAGGGATTTCTACGCCCAGAGGTCGGAATTGTCGCGAAATCGATGGGTGAAGGGATAGATTCCAGCCTTCAACAGGCAAATAGCGTAACCATTCGCGCAAAAGCCAGGCCATACATATTGATGAAAAATGCTTTCCGATACATTCGGGGTTCTGGCAATATGGCTTTTATGCTACCTAACCTCCTCGATCGAGCGTAGGTCGCAATCGACGGCCCGCAAGGCAACGCCGCCGAAGCCAAGCAGTTCAAACGAATTCGCAGTTCAAACGCTTGAATGGGGTTCTGTGCTGCTCTGAGCCCGTTATGATTCACCATTCCCGGAGGCTGACGCGCATGACACGACCCCACGACAGAATTTGGGCCTTGTCGATGCTGTTCTGCGCCACGTACTTTTCGGCACCGGTGCACGCGGCCACGCAGGTGGTCTTCTTCGACGCGCTCAATGCCTCGACCTCGGTGACGACGCCGCTGAATGCGGGCGACACCCTGTTCGTCAACACCGCAGTCAGACAGAGCGGCGCGCTCGTCCAGACGGTGACCTTCACCATCGGCGCGGGCGTCACCGGTCTTTCAGGGCGGGTCGCGTGGGCGATTTCCACCGCCGCAGGCCCCGGGCCACGCTTGATCGGTGCGAACTTCGACCTTTTCAACGCCGGCAACGTGCTCGTCGCCAGCGATGCCTTTCAGGGCACGCTGAGCGGTTTCGCGCGCTCGACCTTCAACGCCGATGGCCTGGTGCCAGGGACGTACAGGCTTGTGGC
>JBGTHE010000111.1:0-9824 GCA_041746335.1 Lysobacterales bacterium
AAAAAGATGATGTCAAAGCCGGTCACCAGCACGCTGCCCGGATAGAAGCTTTTCAAGCGCTCGGTGGGCTCAGGCCAGCCCAATGTGGAGAAAGGCCAAAGTGCTGATGAGAACCAGGTGTCGAGTACATCTTCGTCCTGGCGCAAGCGAGTGCTGCTATCGAGCCCGGAGCGCTCGCGTGCATCCTGCTCATCCATGCCAACATAGATATTGCCTTGTTCGTCATACCAGGCCGGAATCCGATGACCCCACCACAATTGCCGGCTGATGCACCAGTCTTCGATGCGGTACATCCAGTCAAAATAGGTGCGAGACCAGTTAGCTGGGACGAACTGGATACGACCGTCTTCAACAGCTTCGATTGCAGGCTTCGCCAGGGGCTCAACTTTTACATACCACTGATCGGTGAGATAAGGCTCCACAACCGCCTGGGAACGGTCGCCGCGGGGTATCATCAGTTTGTGGTTTTCCACTCGTTCCAGAAGCCCGGCGGCTTCCAGATCTGCAACGACCTTTACTCGCGCTTCAAAACGATCCAGCCCCTGATAGGCTGCGGGGGCGTTTTCGTTAAGCGTCGCATCCGGGTTGAGAATGTTGATCATGGGCAGATCGTGCCGCTTGCCGATCTCATAGTCATTGAAATCGTGAGCCGGAGTGATCTTGACGCAACCGGAGCCGAAGGTCGGATCGACGTAATCGTCGCCAATAATGGGAATACGCCGACCCGTCAGCGGCAGTTCCAGCATCAGCCCGATCAGGTCGGAGTAACGTTCGTCTTGCGGATTGACCGCCACTGCGGTGTCACCCAGCAGCGTTTCCGGACGCGTGGTGGCCACCACGACCTGACCTCGTCCATCCGCACGTGGATAGCAGATATGCCACAACTTGCCGTTTTCTTCCTCGGACAGAACTTCCAGGTCGGACAATGCCGTATTGAGTACCGGATCCCAATTCACCAGCCTTTGGCCACGATAGATCAGGCCTTCGTGATAAAGAGATACAAAAACCTTGCGCACGGTTCGTGAGAGTTCATCGTCCATGGTGAAGCGATGGGCTTCCCAATCCACGGACGCACCCAGTCGGCGCATCTGGCGGCCAATGGTGTCGCCGGATTCTTCTTTCCATTCCCAAACGGCCTCCACAAAGCGGTCACGACCCAGGTCGTGGCGGGATGTGCCTTTGGCCAGCAACTGCCGTTCAACCACCATTTGTGTGGCGATTCCGGCGTGGTCCGTGCCCGGTTGCCACAGGGTGTTCTTGCCTTGCATTCGCTGCCACCGCGTAAGGCAATCCATAATGGCGTCCTGAAATGCATGGCCCATGTGGAGACTGCCCGTGACATTCGGCGGCGGCAACATGATGCAGTAACTTTCGCCTCTGCCCGAGGGGCGGAAATAACCGCTGCTTTCCCATTGCTGATAGCAGCGCTGTTCTATGGTGGCAGGGTCGTAACTTTTGTCCATGGGGTCCTTGCTAATGATGCTCAATGGTTTGTGTTGGCGAAATCCCACTTGGGGATAGGGACCGGGATTAGATGGAATCCGGCCCGGTCAGTTGCCGCCCATTGTATGGCTGACGGGCTCCAGCCCCTGCGCTTTGTAGGCACGAAATTTGAGCCGGGACGCCTTCCGGTCGGCGTCGTTGGCAGGTACCAGTTCCAGCAGACGGCGAAAACGCTCGGGACGGGGTATGACTTTTGTATCCAGATTGATAATGACTTGAGCCTGGCAATCATCCAGGTCCACGTGCGTGCCCAGAACGACTGGGGCAACACCGGACTGCCCGGCGGGCTGATGGGGCAAAAAGCGACCCTTTGGGACCGACCACATCAGCTCATCCAACTGCTCAATCTGGCGCTGGTCCGGAAGTATTACCAGCGATTTCATGCCCTGTTCCCAGGCCATCATGGCCAGTTGACAGGCCAACTGCTGTACTGATTTGTGTTGATCTTCCAATACGTAGAAATCAATCTGGCAAATTCCGCTGGCCACAGGTTATAGCGCCTTTACGCCAGCCTGTTGCATCAGAAAGCGGGTCAGCAAGCCCGTTGGCCTGCCGGTAGCGCCTTGTTCAGATTTCCACTTCCAGGCTGTGCCTGCAATATCCAGGTGAGCCCAGCGTTGGCCCTCTGTAAACCGCGACAGGAAACAGGCCGCCGTAATGCTGCCAGCGGACATACCACCGACATTTTTCATGTCCGCAAATTCGGTATCTATCTGCGACTGGTAGTCACTCCACAAAGGCATGCGCCAGGCGCGATCAACCACGTCTGTTCCGGCGTTCAGCAGATCTTCGGCCAATTCATCATCGTTACTCAGCAAACCGCTTGCTGGATGACCCAGGGCAATGACACAGGCTCCGGTAAGGGTGGCCACGTCAACAATGCATCGGGGGTCAAAGCGTTCACTGTAAGTCAAGGCGTCGCACAACACCAACCGGCCTTCCGCGTCGGTGTTAAGCACTTCAATGGTTTTTCCGGACATGCTGGTGACGATGTCACCGGGGCGATAAGCGTTGCCACCCGGCATGTTCTCAACTGCGGCGACGATGCAGATCAGGTTGAGCCTCAGTTTCATTTCTACCGCGGACTGGAAAGCACCGAGCACGCTGGCCGCTCCGCACATGTCAAACTTCATTTGCATCATGTTTTCAGCAGACTTCAGTGACAATCCGCCGGAGTCGAAAGTAATTCCCTTGCCCACTAAAACAACTGGCTTGTCTCCCGCTTTGCCGCCGGAATACTTCAATACGATCAGTTTTGGCTGGGTGCTGCTCCCGCTGGCCACACCCAGCAAGGCGCCCATACCCAGCTCGATCATCTGCTGCCGCTCCAGCACTTCGCAATCTACTTTTTTCTGGCCTTGTGCCAACAGGCCTGCTGCTGATGCCAGGTATTCCGGGTTGCAGATATTCGGCGGCAAATCACTCAGATGACAGGCCAGCTTGATGCCTTTGGCCATGGCGGTGGCCTGGTCCAGTGCTACCTGCAATGCTGCGTCCCCTTGAAAGCTGACCTGATTGAGCGGCTGCGCCGTGTGTTTCCCGGGCTGCTTGGTTTCCGTGTATCGGTAGTTTGCACGCTCAAACGCCAGAGCCGCCTGACGTACCCGCCATGCCGCAGATTTTCCGCCAACTTCGATCTCATGCAGGCAGACATGGCAGTCTGCGATGGGGTGATCACGCAGAAACCTTCCGGCGTTAAAACAGGCCTGGTCGAAACCTACAGCATCCAGTTTACGCTGTTCGCCAAAACCGACTACCAGCAAGCGTGTCGAGCTGGTGCCCGTGAAATGATGTAGCAGGGTGGTTTTGCCTTTGGCCGCAGACACATCACGGCTGGCCAGTAATTGTTTGAGTAAGCCACCACTGGCTCTGTCTAGGGCCCTTGCGCTGGGGCTTAAAGGCCCATCAGCGCTAACGCCGATGACAATGCAGGCCGCTTTACTTTTACGTGCAGCGGTTTTGGACAGATTCATTTGCATGTCGCTGGTGTATCCCGTTCTTCAAGTGTTAAGGAAACTCTGATTTACTCTGCGTATCCGCAGTAAGAATGTGCCGCCATTTTCACAAACATCGCACCCAGGAAATGCGGCAGCAAACGCGGCATTGTACTGGAATTTGTCACAGCATAGACCTGAGCAGATTTCAGGTGCTGGTCGTGTATTTGTCTGCGAGCCCGCTGCTGATTCCTGCCGCAAACGGCTTCGCGGACACGAGCCGCTAAAAATTACTGCTAAACTTCCAGCTCCCAATGAGTCCAAGACTATTGGCCTGCAAGTCAGTTTTTTACATCGAGGTTGCTCTGAACATCCTGCAAAAATACATTCTGCGCGAGTGGTCCTGGACATTCACCGCCGTCACCCTGGTTTTGCTGGTGGTGATGTTTGGCGTAACGCTGGGTGAATTGCTGAATGATATCGCAGGCGGCCGTTTGCCACCTGGCTTGCTGGGCGAATTGATCGCTTTGAAAATTCCGGATGTGTTGAACACAATTTTGCCGTTGGCCACATTCATAGCTGTTATCTGGGGCCTGGGCAGGCTTTACCGGGACCAGGAAATGGCGGTCATGCGGGCAAGTGGCTTCAGCTGGACTCTCATGTTGCGGCCGTTATTCAATCTGGTGTTGCCGGTAGCAGTTGTGGTACTCGCAATAGGTCTGATTGTTGCGCCGA
The DNA here is from genome assembly GCA_041746335.1 of Lysobacterales bacterium. Taxonomy (GTDB): domain Bacteria; phylum Pseudomonadota; class Gammaproteobacteria; order Xanthomonadales; family SZUA-36; genus JAWXBM01. Next base: position 4,173 of record JBGTHE010000111.1, read on the forward strand.
TGGCAGCCCGGACTGCCCAGGAGAGACTGGAGGAAGCTTATCGAACCGCTTCCGAGTGGGGTCTGCAGACCGGGGAATTTCACGTGCTCCGGGATGGAAACCTGGTCTTGTATGTCGAAGCCGTTGAAAAGGATGGCCAAACTCTGAAAAACGTATTCATTCGTCAAAACAAGGATGGACGGGAGCAGGTTTGGGTGGCTGAAAAAGGTTACTACTGGTTAAACGTACAAACGGGGGAGCGCTTTTTAACTCTCGAAAACGGCCAGATAACTGAGGGTGGAGCCGATACGCTCGATTTCGGCATGGTTCACTTCTCCCGTAATGACTTGCGTGTTCCGGAGCAGGAGCGACGCCGATCGGCTCCTGATATCGAAGCACGTAACAGCGTCGAGCTGATGACTTCAACCGGGTTGGCCGAACGCGCGGAATTCCAATGGCGTATTTCTCCCGCGCTCGCGATCATCATACTGGGCGTGCTGGCGATTCCACTGTCACATTCACGTCCCCGTGAGGGGCGGGGAGGCAGGGTTTTGTTGGGCATTTTGTTGTACCTGGTCTATGCCAATCTGCTTTACATGAGCCGCACATGGGTAACGGCAGGGACGGTTCCGCTGTTTCCAGGTATGTGGTGGGTTCACGGGGTATTTGGCATAAGTGCGCTCTACTGGCTGCAGCGCCAGGGTCGCAAAGTGGGGAGCGGCTGAGAAATGATCCGGCTGGTCGACAGATACCTGGGCCGCGCCGCCATTCTGGGAACCTTGGCTGTCTGGCTGGGCTTGACCCTGCTGTTTGTGTTGTTTTCCCTGCTGAGCGAGCTGCGTGATACGCAAGCCGATTACACCAGTGTGGATGCGCTGTGGGTCGTCATTCTTACCTTCCCCAGATTGGCTTACCAGATTTTTCCTGTTTCAGCTCTGCTCGGCACTCTGGTGGGTGTAGGGGGGCTGGCAGCCAGCAATGAACTGGTGGCGTTCCGAACTTCCGGTGTATCCCGGCTGCGTCTGGCATCTGCTGCGATGGGCGGCACTTTGCTCTTGACCGTGCCGGTTATCGTCATGGGTGAATGGCTCGCACCAGCGGCGGAGCATCAGGCACGAGCGTTCCGGCTAAGCGAAATGGTCGGTCAGGCCATCATCGGCGGCACAACTGGTGTGTGGATGCGGGACGGCACGGACATCGTCAATATCCAGGCGCCGATACTGTCCGCTGACCGTGGAAAGCAGTCTCTGGAATTCAAGGATATTGTGATCTATCACTTCAACCAGGATGCAAATCTGGAAAAAATTACCCGCGCCGGGAGCGCTGCGCACCAGAATTCAGGCTGGATGCTGGAGCAGGTATTCGAAGTGCAATTGAGTGAGGCGGGCGCGTCGGCCCGCCAACATGACCACTTGCCGTGGTCTACTGAAGTACGACCTGAGTTACTCGATTCTGTAGTCACCCGACCCAAACGACTGTCCGTCCGCTCATTGCGCGATTATCTGGTCTACCTCAAGACCAATGGGCTGGACGACACGCTCTACCAGTCTGCCCTATGGGAAAAGCTGGTGTATCCATTCACCGTGATGGCCCTGGTACTGGTGGGCATGCCTTTTGTTTTTGGTCAGGCCCGCAGTCAGAACATGGGAGTGAGAATGTTCCTCGGAATGATATTGGGGGGCGTGTTCATGATTTTTACCCGAATGGCGCAAAATATTGGGGATGTTTACCATTTTCCAGCACTGCTCAGCCATGGCCTGCCACCCATATTATTGACCATCGCTGCCATTTATTTCCTGCGACGTACTGTCTGATCTGGCACGGCTGCTGGCAGAAGTGAAGCAAACCAGATGTGTCTGACTGAGGTGGTCATGCCAGCTCAGTTTGTGGCGATCGAACAGTTTCCACCAGTACCCCATTCCAACGACAATTGCAGACAACCATGCGGTACCAAATCGAAGGCCACATTGCCACCAGGCTGGCTGCCCGCCACGAGCGCTGATCAGCTGTATTTTCCAGGCCATCATGCCCAAGGTCATTCCACCATTGCGCCAACACCATGCCAAATACAGGAACCACGCGGAGAGCAGGTAAGTTGTGTAGGCAAAATCTTTGCCCGCGGTCTGGTTGCTGAACGGCAAGTGGAGCGCAAAAGCACCGGCAATCATCAGGATGGCAAACACGATGACGGCATCATAAAGCATGACCAGCAATAAACGCCCCAGTCCACAAGGTCGATGGAGCTCAGGAGCATGTGTAGCTTCGGTGTGTCGGGTGGATTGTTCTTGCTGCATAGCTGCCCTGTCAAAACATTTGTTCCCTAGGCATTATCCGACAATTGGTGGGGCAAGTTGCAGCCCGCAATTGTTATGGATAGGCTGGCCTACTACGGACATTTTCGTAGTGAAGCCATTCTGCTATGCTCTATACTGCAACAGAGCACGCGGTCGGATGTTGGTGTTGATTCGATTCGCAAATTTTCCCGGGCTATAAAAATATTTGGCCTTGGTAGATTGAGCTGACAGCTTCGGGTATCCTGATCGCCCCGTTCGCCCCGTTGTCCGGGGCACCCCGGATGAGCGCGATTCCGGCTCCCGGTTCCGACTAATCTTCTGTAGAACCAATTGGAAACAGGTCATGCCAAATAACATGCTACGACGCCTTTTCAAGGTCTGCGTTATCGCCATACCGGCCATGCTGTTGCTCAATGCCGCGCAGGCGCAGGTGCTGAACTCGACCATGCAGACAGAAACCAAAATCAACAAAGACGCCGAGAGCTCACAGGATCGAGTGACTACCCTGGCAAAGCAGACACAGGATTTACTGGCGGAATATCGGGCAGTAGTGCGTGAAGTTGAAGGCTTGAAAATTTACAACGAGAACCTGGGCAAGGTAGTGGGTGATCAGCGTGAAGAAATCCAGTCGATCAATCGGCAGCTGGAAGGCCTGGAATCCACCAATCGAGGCGTAGTGCCCCTCATGCTGGAGATGATCGAAGCCCTGGGGCAAATAGTGGAGGCAGATATCCCCTTCCGGATTGAAGAGCGTCGGGCCCGTGTCGAGCGACTGGTCGAAATGATGGACCAGGCCGAAGTCACCGCATCTGAAAAGTACCGTCGGGTGATGGAGGCTTACCAAAGCGAGCTGGAGTTTGGTCGTACCACGGAATCCTATTCCGATACCTTACCTTCAACTGGTCAAACGGTTGATTACCTGCGTGTGGGCCGAACCCTCCTGATTTATCAGACCAGCGATCAATCCAGTACTGGTTGGTTCAACCCCACTACTCGCGCATTCGAAGAGCTGCCCAGTAAATACACACTGGAAGTCAAAAATGGCATAGCCATTGCCAAGAACGAAAAGGCACCTGATCTGGTTATGTTGCCAACGCCAGGACCGGAGGTTGCACAATGAAATATTTGAGCATCATCATTGCGATTTCAGCCTTCGTGCTGGCGCCCGCTACCCACGCTCAGACCCTGGATGAACTGGCGCGCATCGTGCGCGAAGCAGCGTCTTCTGAAAGCAAGATCAATGAACAGCGTGAAGCCGAATTCGTTCGTGATCGCAACCGGCAAAGAGATCTGTTGGCGGCTGCGCGGCAGGAATTGGAGGCAGAAAATGCCCTCAGCGATCGGCTACGGGATGAGTACGATGTGAACGAGCGCTCGCTGGCCGAACTGGAAACTACTTTGGCCGAACGTATGGGCAACCTTGGTGAATTATTTGGTGTGGTACGTCAGGCCTCGGGTGATATCCAGGCAGCACTGGATGACTCCATGGTTACTGCCCAATATCCGGACCGCACTCAATTCCTAAGCGAACTGTCCAGCCGCAGGGAGCTGCCAACGGTGGCTGAGTTGCGCAGTCTGTGGTCAGCCATGGTTACGGAAATTGCTGAGTCGGGCAAAGTAGTCAAGTTCACAGCACCCGTTGAACGCACCAGTGGCGAAAAGCAGGATATGGAGATCGTTCGAGTTGGCGTTTTCAATGCGGTTGCCGATGGCCAATTCCTCGACTGGGATACCAGCAAGAGCCGGGATAACCTGATTGAACTCGCACGTCAGCCTGCCGATCGCTTCAAAGGCATGGCGGATGATCTGCAGGATGCAGCCGCCGGTGGTTCCAATGACATGGCCATTGACTTCACCCGCGGGCAGATCCTGCGCGCTGTGGTGCAGAGCAAAACACCCTGGGAGCGCGTGGAAGAAGATGGCGGCGTTGTAGGCTGGGTGACCATCGGCGTAGGAGTTTTTGGCTTGCTCATGTGCCTGTGGAAAGCCTTCTCGCTCTATAGTATGGGTGGTCGCATTTCCCGCCAGATGAAGAGCGAGACTGCCGACAAGAAAAATCCTCTTGGCCGCATATTGGCAGTTTATACCGACAATCCGAATACCGATATTGAAACGCTGGAGTTGAAGCTCGATGAAGCTATCCTGCGTGAGACGGCACCCATCGAAACCGGCCTCAGCTTTATCAAGGTTCTATATGTGGTAGCGCCCTTGCTCGGACTGCTGGGTACGGTGGTGGGTATGATTGCCACTTTCCAGATGATTACCCTGTTCGGAACGGGTGATCCACGCATGATGGCTGGGGGTATCTCCACAGCCCTGGTTACCACGGTACTGGGTCTGGTCGTTGCCATTCCGCTCACCGTATTTCACAGCTTCCTGCAAGGAAAGGCAAAAGCCCTGATCCAAACCCTGGAAGAGCAAGCCGCGGGGCTCATTGCACGCATGGCAGAGCGCCGTCAATGATTTGGTTTTATGAAGCCGTAGCCTCTATCCGGGACTTTATGACCCTCGGAGGCGATGTGCTGTGGGCCATCATGTTGGTATTGTTCCTGATGTGGACTTTCATACTGGAACGCATGTGGTTCCTTCACAAGGTGTTTCCGTCCAAGCGCAATAGCATTGTCAATTTCTGGGAATCCCGCTCGGATACCACTTCCTGGTATGCCCGGCAAGTTCGCGACGGTCTGGTTTCAGAGGCATCCATTGCCTTGACGCAGAATATAGGCTTTATCAAGGCGCTGATTGCCATATGTCCCTTGTTGGGCCTGCTGGGGACCGTTACGGGAATGATCACGGTGTTTGATGTAATGACCTTCAGTGGCGGCGGTAACGCCCGTGCGATGGCCGGTGGTGTTTCCATGGCCACCGTGCCCACCATGGCAGGCATGGTTGCGGCCCTTTCAGGTGTTTATTTCGGTACCTGGCTGGAGCACAAAGCGAGCACGGAAACTGAGAAACTCGAGGATTTGTTGCAGCGTCATTGAGGTGATTTGACGCTTTTGATCATTGAACGACCGATCTCCCACAGGGTGACATCGGCAAGAATGGAGATAGCTGCATGGCCAGAAGGCATGCACATACTGAAGATGCAGAAATCAATATCACACCGATGTTGGATATTGTGTTCATCATGCTCATTTTCTTCATTGTTACCACCTCTTTCACCAAAGAGACGGGTGCAGTCATCGTCAAGCCAGAAGCTCACCAGGCAATCAATCTGCGTAACGGAACTATTCTGATCGGAATACGGCCCAACGATGATATATGGATGTCCAAGCGCCAGGTTGAAATACGCGAAGTGCGACAAATGGTTGAGCGTGCCAAAGCGGAAAATCCGGAAGGCAGCGTGGTTATCATCGCTGACAGAGGGTCTCGTATT
>JBGTHE010000112.1:0-4387 GCA_041746335.1 Lysobacterales bacterium
GGACGTACAGGCTTGTGGCGACTGGCACCGGCGTGCGCGACTCCAGGGTCGACCTCGCACTGGATTTCACCGGTGCACCGCCAGCGGTGCCGGCCACCGACGGCGGCAACGTTCCGCTCCAAGGTCCCAGCACCAACAGCAAGACGGCATTCTTCAACTTCCTGCAGGACAACCGCGCCATTGCACCGATCCTGGAAACCGGAAATACCCTGCTCGTCGATACGCTCGTGACACTGGAAGCCGGGGCACTGGCCCAGTCGGTGGCTTTCACGCTTGGCTCGGGCATCGATCGGGTGATTGCCGACCTGTCGTGGATGATTTCCGAGGCGACCGGCTCCGGTCCTCGCCTCGTCGCAGTAAACGTCGATCTGGTCGCCCCCGACAACACCGTCCTGCTGTCCGACACGCTCACCGGTACCGTGGCAGGGTTCGCGGCGGCAACGCTGAACGGCGCCATCGCACCGGGCAGCTATCGCCTGGTCATCACTGGCACGGGCGTGCGCGACTCGTCGCTCACCATTGCGCTAACCGGAATCGACGATGAAGCGTTGTTCTCCAACGGATTCGAGTGAGGTGATCAAGGGGTCAGTGCGGCCAGAGCGCTCACCCCGTTACGCACCGGCGCTCCAGCAGGCATGCCGACAAAACGGTGTCAGAGTGACTTTCCTACGTCGTCTTGCGCAGAAAAAAAATATTTGGGGTCAGAGTAAAAACTCGGAGGAGGAAGTGGCTTTGGGTTTTGGGCCGCGCTTGAGGTGATACTGACGCTGCCCAGTCAGTTGTTCAGCTTCTGCTCGAAATCGATCATTGCCAAGTACCAGCCCCGTGTTGACGGCATGGCGGATTTCCGTAAGGTGTTCCTTGCTCAAGTGATCTGCGAACAGCTTTCGATAGGCTGACTGTTGCGACTGTCTGGTTGCGCCAAGTGCGAGGTACTGCGGATGTGGCCGCCACATCTGAGGCTGCTGCCCCAACGCATGGGCGTGATAACTCGACCATAGATAGTGCGCCGGATCGTCGACCATTAGAGCCCGAATGGGATTGAGTTCTATGTAGCGCTGGCAAGACAGAAGATAGTCCTGGGTTTGCACCAGGCAGGATTTGAACCTTCCTTCGAACAGTGAGCCGGTCCTTCGGTATCGATCATTGAAGTAGCGTACATAATGCCTGCCCAGCAGCTGCATGCAGGCAGAAATGCCATGGGTTTCAGAGGGTGTCATCAACAGGTGTACGTGGTTGGTCATGAACACCCACGCATGGATGGCGATGGAGTACTTCTCAGCTCCCTCACGCAGCCAGTTGGCGTAGGCCTTGATATCGGCTTCCTCAACGAAGCAGATTTGCCGATTGTTCCCACGCTGGATGACATGGACGGCTAATCCTGGCGGGCAATCCCGGTTACGTCGCGGCATAGAACTGTTCACAGAAATGGTTCTGCGCAGTTTGTGCAGTTCAGGTTGTGCTGCCCATAGGATAACGACTGATTTTTGTGTCAGTTTTTACTCTGACCCCAAATGTTCTTGCTGCGGGATATACCTTTTTCTATCTCCGCTGCAGTCGGGTTCATTGCGCTTTCAGGAGTTGCAGTACTCAATGGACTTGTGATGGTTTCGTTTATCCGGGATTTGCGAATCCATGGCCATTCTCTTGATGATGCCATCTTTGATGGTGCCATTACCCGACTTCGCCCCGTTCTGATGACGGCCCTGGTTGCCGCCCTGGGGTTCGTGCCGATGGCCCTGAACACCGGCATCGGCTCAGAAGTACAACGCCCCCTCGCAACTGTGGTCATCGGTGGCATCATTTCATCCACGCTGCTCACCCTGGTGGTATTGCCGGCGCTTTACCGGCTGGTCCATTCCCGGGAAAACAAGCCAGGCCCAGCCGTCGTTAGCGAGTCATGAAAAAGTTCGAACTGAACCCCTTGGTGGCCGGCACTACCGGCGTGGGTGCATGGGGCCAAAATCCAGCCAAAATTCCGGCAATGGTATGTCCAAACCGACGCGAACCACGTATGCCCGAAAGGGCCCGGCTGCGTTCGAACGGCAGCCAACCCAGCTCCTTTTGGCCGCGCCAGGAGCGTATGCGATGAACCTGAAGCTGTATCGCTGCCTACCAGCGCTGCTGTATTTAGTTGCTTAAAGCGGTAAGGGTTTGCTCACTCGGCTCAATGAGCCATGCGCTTTATGATGTGGGTGGGGAGTATCGGAGGAATGTGTGATTTGCTGTTCGCAAATCAGACCTTGCCTAGCTGTCTCAGAAGAGACACATGTTGCGCTTATCGCAACAGATTCGAATATATATTGTTATTGATACATCATTCAAGTGCTCGTAGTGTGGACTCGGGCAAACGAGCTAAATCTCTGTAATTTCGGCTGTTTATGCACCATTTTGGCGATTGGATGCACGAAAAAGGGGCAAAAAATGCAGTGAATCGAGATTCAATTTCCTGGCGCGGTTATTTGCCCGCCATCACAACGCCATTCGATGAAAAGGGCCAACTCGACCTAGTGGCTTTGAAAAATCTGCTGGAATGGCTGGCCGAAAAAGGCATGCATGGGCTGATTGTTGCAGGTACCACGGGCGAGTGGTTCAGCATGAACGCTGAGGAAAAAGCCCGCCTGTTCGGCACTGTCGGCGAAGTGCTCAAAGGTGAGATTCCGCTGATTGCCGGCTGCAATGCCTTTACCGCTTCCGAAGTCATCAGCAACGCTGTTACCGCAGCAAAAAGTGGCTTTGATGGCATTCTGGTGACACCTCCTCCCTATGTACGCCCCTGTGAACAGGAGGTGATTGCCTTCTACGAAGACATTGAACAGGGTACGCCCCTGCCCATCTGCGTTTACAACTGGCCTCCCGGTACCAACATCGATCTGAGCAAGCAAACCCTGCTGCATCTGGCCGAACTGGAAAATGTGGTGGCCATCAAGAATTCCACCGGCGATCCCGAGCATTTCCTGGATTGCATGCATGCCCTGAACAAGAAAGTGCGAATTTTCGGTATCCCCATGAACAGTGTCGGCGCGGAACTGGTGCTGGCCGGGGCGGCCGACGGCACTATGGGCGCGGGTGGAGTGCTGGGCAGGACCCATCCCGATTTCTACAACTTCCTTTGGGCGGGTGATCGTGAACGGGGTCTTGAAGCTGCTGCCCAAGACAGCCGCATCATGCATGACTGGTTCAACGCCGACTACACGGCAAAGTTCGGCTCTGCACAGGCCGTGTTCAAGGCAGCACTGAACCTGCAGGGCCTACCAGGAGGATTTCCGCGCCGGCCCATCTTGCCGCTGGACGATTCCGGTATTGCCATTGTGCGCAACACACTTGAAGACCTGGGGAAGTTGTGAAATTTATGCCTATCGTTACCGAAGTTGCGAAAAATGCCGTGCAAGTGATGCGTCCTGCGCAACATGAGCTGGCAGGGGAAGTCAGCGTACGCATTGAACCCGCTAAGCGCTGGAGTGTCGTTCAGGAAATCATGATAGTCCGCGAAGAAAGGATTGCAAAAATTAGCGAGCCTGAACCGCAGTGCCAGCTCTACGGCGCGTTACTGATACTGGATTTCCTGGCCCCTGTCCTCGTTGGGGGATCGTAACTAAGTAGAGATTCACCCGTGCCAGCCGGGAATGCTGAGGCCGATAAGGAATTTTCAGTCCATGCAATAGCAAGCCGCTCAAAACAAGGAGGCTCTCATGAAATACAGTCAATATTCAAACACGATCAAGACAAGACGGTTGGGACTCAAGCCAACTCAGCTAGCCCTTGCCTTTTTGCCTGCCAGCATCATGCTGGCCTTAGTACCCGGTAACGCGTTTGCGCAAGATCAAGTAGCAGAAGGCGATACTCTAGCCATTGAAGAGGTGATAGTAACAGCCCAGCGGCGCGAACAGAACTTACAGGATGTTCCAATCAGTATTTCTGCATTCACTGCTGTGGACATCGAGAAAAACATGTTTAAAGATGTTGGCGACTATATTACTGCGACACCGAATGCCAGTTTTATCTCAAATGGCTCAAGAGCGAAGAAAAAAATAAGCATCCGGGGAGTGTCAAGCTTCAGTGGAGGTGCAGACGGCCTGGACGATACCGGTGGTCAAACCTTTGGGTTCTATGTCGATGATTTTAGCGTAGCGGGCAGTACGATCAATCCACCCATTATGGATCTAGAGCGTATTGAGATACTTCGCGGTCCACAGGCTACCTACTTTGGCAGAGGTGCTATGGGTGGTGGGATCAGTGTGACGACCAAAAAGCCGGACAATGAATTGTTTGGTTCAGTAATGCTTGACTATAGCCGCTACGATACCAAAGACATCGAGGGTGTGATTAACATTCCTGTCGTCGAAGACGTTTTTGCTATGCGCGCGAACATCAAATACAACGATTC
>JBGTHE010000113.1:0-4661 GCA_041746335.1 Lysobacterales bacterium
ACCATCAAACCGCTGCCATTGATGATGGACACCAGCCGTGGCGCAATCGGCCAGCCACCGAGGCTGACGAACTCTGCCTGCAACTGGCCAAACAAGGGATCAGCATTGGCGGTGCTACCTGAAATGCCATCCAGGACCCCGGATATACCGGGTGGCCTGATCAGCGTCTGGCGAAATTCAAAAGTAGCTCGCTCTGCTTCTGCCCGATCCAGCCAAAATGAAGCCGGTCACCATAACGGCGCCGACCGGGATAGCTGCCAGTCCTGACGTCTCCAGACTCTGAACTCCCACCACCCCTCATTCCATGGCGATGGCTGTAAGGAAGTTTTGTTGCTTGATCTACGTCATTCTTCGTTTTAATATCTACGTAGGACTTCGTAATAATCGGTCTAGGCCATTCGTCCAGCCTGCGGGAAGGCTGACAGTCATTCGACTGCCCTACCACCTTCCCGGGGGAGGGGGCCAGGGTGCATGGCCCTGGCCCCTGTCTTCAACCAGGCGGCTGTCGCCAGACGGCGTTCACTTGCCTGATTCTCAAATCCGGGGCTGTGGGACAAGACCTGACTCGTGTCAGCGTTTATCATGGGCTCAAATTTACGGGAGTGCATGAATGTCATACCGACTGTTGTCACCTGGCCACAAAGCCGCCGTCGTGCTCTGCACCCTGGTTTGGGCCAGCTTTTCTGCATTTCAAAGTTTGGCACAAGCACCCATCCAGGACCCGGCCGTCGCTGAACCGGCAACCACCAATGCGCCGAATGCCAACAGTGCAACAGAGGCCCGCATAGGTTCGACTGTCGTAGCCACGCCCGGCGTAGATGCCCAATTGACACCCGCAGCCACGGAAGATGCCGCTGCAGATGCGAAGGGTCCGCTGCTCGATTCTGATGCTGCAGGCCAGGAAGATCCCGACAGCGATGACCGTCTGTTGGCGCCGGGCTTTGACCAACAGCAGCTCTATCGCTTTGTGGCGCAAGGTATGGATTTATGGAACGTACCCGGCATGGCCGTGAGCGTGGTCAGTAAAGACGAGCTGCTGTTCCAGCAGGGTTTTGGCAAAACGACAACCGCCCGCGATGGCGTACCCGTGGATCAACATACCCTGTTCGCTGTGGCTTCAACCACCAAGGCTATGGTGGTTGCTGGTCTTTTGATGTTGCAGGATGAAGGCAAGCTGTCGCTAAGCGATCCCATCACCCAGCACCTGCCGGAACTGCAGTTTGGCGATCCCACCCTGAACCGGGATGTTACCGTGGCTGACCTGCTGGCGCATCGAACCGGCCTGCCCTCTACCGACCTTTGGACTTTCATGCAGGGCATGTCGCTGGATGAACAGATCAGCCGATTGCGCCAGGTGGAGCCCGAGGCCTCTCTGCGTTCACGACTTATTTATCAGAACACTATGTATGAACTCGCCGGCTTGCTGATCGAACGGCTGAGCGACGAGCGCTGGGATTCCTTTCTGATGAACCGGCTGTGGCATCCGATCGGCATGCGCGAAACTTACGGCAGCCGCAGCCAGATACCGACTGTGGCCAGCCATGTACTGCCCTATCACTATATTGGGGAGGAATTGATCCTGGCCGACTGGGATTTCGCCCCGGAACTGGCGGACGCCGCCGGATCGGTCTGGTCTTCAGCACACGATATGGGCCTTTGGGCGCAATTCCTGCTGCGCGATGGAGTGACGGCATCCGGTGAGCGCCTGATTTCCGAAGCAAGCGTAAAGCAGATGTTTGAGCCCCAACAATTGGCAGCGGTGGAAGACTTCTACCCCACCACCGAATTGACCAAGCCGCATTGGCGCAGCTACGGCCTGGGTTGGTTTCAGCAGGATTTCCAGGGTCGGATGATCAATTACCACACCGGCAGCCTCAGCGGCCTGATCGCCCTGATCGGGCTGGACCTCGAACAGGACAAAGCCGTCGTGATCCTGGGCAACCGCGATCACGCGGAAATGCGCCACGCTGTATTGTGGAACGTTATGGATCAGGCACCCAATGCTGAGATGGACTGGAATCTGCAGATTTACGACCTGTACGAACGGCTGCGGCTTAAAAGTGATGAGCGCTGGAATGAAGTTCGCCAGCAACGCATTGCTAATGCCAATACTGGCCTGCCGATAGCGGCTTTTGCCGGGCGTTACTCCAGCAAGATCAACGGGGATGTGGTGGTGGTCTATTCCGATCGGCGCCTGGTGTTCCGAACCGCGCTGGACACCCTGGAGTTGCGCCATTGGCACCTCAATTCATTTGTGGCCGAATTTCCGCCCGAAAACAATCGCGTCTTTGCCGATTTTGAAGTTGGCTATGACGGCAAAGTCAAAGCTCTGGAGATTTTTGGCGATCGCTTCGAACGATTGGAAGACGGTCCGGATCTGGACTAAAAATGTGCTGAATAAATCAGAGTTTCCTAAAATTTAAGGAAGGTATCAGAGTTTCTTTATTGACTTGAGGCGGAATTTCACCGACCCTAGTCGCAAGTTTGCAGGTGTCCCAATAACGGCCCCGTTATTGGGATGAAACGGGAAGACGGTGCGCGCGCTGAACAGCCGCAAATCCGTCACTGCCCCCGCAACGGTAAACGAAGGTAAGGATCATCGCAGCCACTGTGCTTTGCATGGGAAGGCGATCCTTCAATGGCAAATTGATTGCCCTTCGTGAGTCCGGAGACCGGCCTGCAGGTTTTTCACTGGTCTGATCGCGGAGGGCGATGGCTTGTGCGTATTGCCGGCCATCTCTTCACCTTCTGTCCTGGCAATTCCACAAGAAATTTTTCTCCTCGAGACCCTGCAGCGCGTTCGGGTGCGATCGCGAGGAGCTTTGCAATGTTGCTTGGCATGTTGGCTGGTAGTGCGTTCCTGTCGATGTTCACGGGTCCGGTTCGCCGTATTTCCATTCTTGGGGCTTTTAGTCTGTTGCTCGCTCCGGCTTACGCTGAAGAGCAGCCCGCGCAGCTGGATGATCTGCTGGTCAGCGCTGCCCTGCAGCCAGTTTCGGCCAGCGATGTAGCCAGTTCAGTAACGGTGATCACACGGGCAGAAATTGAACAGCGCCAGGTGAAATATCTGTCGGATCTGCTGCGGGACGTGCCCGGCTTTGCGGTGAGTCAGTCGGGCGGACCCGGTACCCTCACCCAGGTTCGTGTTCGTGGTGCCGAAGCTAACCAGTTGCTGGTGTTGATTGACGGTATACGTGCCAATGATCCCGCTTCCAGTGACGAATTTCAGTTCCAGTTCGCCTCAACCGCCAACATTGAGCGCATCGAAATCATACGCGGGCCACAAAGCGCTATCTGGGGCACCGACGCACTGGCCGGTGTGATCAACATCATCCGCCGCAAGGAAGTGACTGAGGATTACCTTTCCGCCACCGCCGAGTACGGATCGTTCAACAGTCTGGACCTGGCGCTGAACGGCGGTTTGACCCGTCAGGATTTCCAGCTCTCTGGTGGTGTGTCCTACATGAGTACGGATGGCACCAACATTTCCCGCCTCGGTGACGAAGACGATGGGGCGGACAACACCACGATCAACCTGGCCGCGGAATGGGACGTCAGCGAGTCGTGGTCCTTAATGCTCAATGGCCTGCACGTTGATGCGAGCTCGGACTTTGATGATTTCGATAACTTCGTCACCGGCCTGCCCGCAGATGCCGATCGGGAAACAGAGGTCAGCCGTGATTACCTCAAAGGCGAGGCGCGGTGGCAGCCTTCGAATTCACCGTGGAGCGGCAGCTTTACGGCAGGCTGGCAGGATACCGACAATCGAAATTTTTTCGACGGCAGCTGGGAAAGCAGCACCGCCGCCGACACTCTGGAACTGCGTGGCCGCGCCAGTGTGCTTTTGGGTGATCGTACAGCCGGCAATCACCGGCTCAGCTTTGTGCTGGAGCAGGATGAAACTGACTTTTCACAACGCGGTATTGCGGCTCCCTGGGGCGATCCCAATCAGGACCAGTCGTACGAGGCCACCGGTTATGCCGCTGAATATGTAGGCAAGCCCACCGAAAGCTTCACATGGACTGTGAATGGCCGGCAGGATGATTACAGCGATTTTGACGATGTGTTTACCTGGCAGTTGGCAGCTTCCCAACAGCTCGGTGAAAGCTGGAGAGTGCGTGCTTCAACCGGTACAGGCTCGAAAGCCCCCACTTTTATTGAGCGCTTCGGATTCTATCCAGATGTTTTCGTTGGCAACCCGGATCTGCAACCGGAAACATCCAGCGGTTGGGAGTTGGGGGTGGAGCTGGACCTGGCTGATCAGGCGCTGGTGCTCGGGGCCGCCTGGTTTGATCAGGAACTTGAAAATGAAATTGACGGCTTTGTGTTCGATCCTGACACTGGGCTCTTCACCGCTGCCAATAAAAATGAGGACAGCGAACGCAACGGGCTGGAATTGACCGCCACCGCGCAGTGGGCTGAATCGTTCACGATTAACGCCAGCTACACCTATCTGGATAGCCGCGAAATGACCAACCTGGGTGAGCGGGTCCGCGAAGCACGGCGACCGAGGCATATGGCCAGCCTCAATGCGAATTATCGTTTCGCCACCCAACGGGGCAACCTCAACCTGAACATCAACTACAACGGTGATCAGCTGGATAATTTTTTCCCACCACCTTTTTACCTTCCACAGCAAGTCGAGCTGGACGGCTTTACCG
>JBGTHE010000114.1:0-3413 GCA_041746335.1 Lysobacterales bacterium
CGCGGTGATGAAGCCACCGTGGCTCCATCCCATCACAGCAACCCGCGCTGTGTCCACATGCGGCACGGTCTTGAGATAGTCGTACGCGCTGAGCACGTCATCAACCTCATATCCGCCGTAGTCGATGAGGTTGTGAAACTCCTTGCCGTATCCGGTGCTGCCGCGATACTCGGGCGCAATGATCACGTACCCGCGCTTCACCGCCTCGATGATGAACGGCAGATAGTTTTGATCCCAGTTGCCGTGCACTCCGCAGTCATCCGCCATTTGCACCATTCCACCGGTGGCACCCGCAGCAGAGGTGACCATCTGACCAGCTGGAACCCGCGTCACCCGGTCGGAGCCTACTACTACTTGTTCGTTTCGCCCCGAGTGCAATGGAAGGTGGCCAAAGCCGCGAAGCGTTTATTGAGCTCTGTGCTAACCCGCCACCACTTGAGCGCCCCCTGGTTCATCCCTGTAACTCTGGTGTCGGAGCTGTCAGGGTTGGTTTGGGCATTGTGGTTGCGCTTGCAAGGCCCCTCGCTACCTTTTAAATCTGATGGAAAAGCCATTACATTAGAATGAAACCCAAGCTGTTGATCGTTACTTCCCACCCCATTCAATATCAGGTGCCCTGGTTTCAGGCTTTGCATGCAGATGGCCGAATTCAGTTGAAAGTTCTTTTTCTCAGTCTGCCAAACCAGCATCAGCAGGGCGGTGGCTTCGATCGGGATTTCGAGTGGGATATACCATTGCTGGATGGTTATGATTGGGCACTGGCACCTTCGGCTTCCGGAAGTATTTCAAAGGGTTGGGCAGGCCTCAAGCTGCGTTTTCCCACAACCGATATCAGCGCCCAAAGCGCAAATGCGGTACTGGTAACCGGATGGCAGCATCGTGGAATGTTGCAGTGCATTCGTGCTGCCAGTCGTTTGCAGCTGCCTCTGATGATACGCGCAGAATCCAATGGTTTGGCTCCATCGGGGTTGTTGAAGAGCCTGAAAAACCGCTGGATCGTCAGCAGGGCGCAAATGTTGCTTCCAATTGGCAAAGCGAATCGGAGGTTCTACTCCAAGGTCGGTGCTCTGCAAAATTTGGGCCCGGATGTCCCCTATTTTGTGGATAACGAGTTTTTTCAACACCGAGCCGATGCCATCAGATCTGAACGCGTAAAAACCCGCGCCGAATTCGGAGTTCCTGAGTCAGCAGTTTGCTTTCTTTTTGCCGGCAAATTCGTGGAAAAAAAACATCCGGCAGATATCCTGAATGCCCTCAGATTGCTCAATGGTAAATACGAGCGACCCTTGCACTTGCTGATGGTGGGTGCTGGGCCATTGGAAACCTCGCTGAAGGAATTGGCGTCCAAGGCCAACCCGCCCGTTACGTTTATCGGCTTTCTGAATCAAACAGAAATTCCAGCAGCTTATGTGGCAGCAGATTGCCTGGTATTGCCGTCGGATTTCGGCGAAACCTGGGGCCTTGTAGTCAATGAGGCAATGGCTTGTGGCGTTCCGGCCATTGTGAGTGATCGGGTCGGATGCGGCCCGGACCTCGTAACAGAAGGCGAGACAGGTTTCACTTTCCGTTTCGGAGATACTGAACACCTTGCCCAGCGCATGACGGAAATGGTGAATCTGGCGGATTCCGAGCGCCAGGCCATGGGTGAGCGGGCGCGCCAGCGCGTGTTCACGCACTATTCAATTGAGCGTGCGGTGGAAAATACCGTCGCAGCCACGTTGACACTGTTGAAGCAGAAAAATGGAGGCGCCACCCATTAAGATCCTGCACGTGGTGCCAACCTATCTGCCGGCCACGCGATATGGCGGGCCGATTCAATCCGTTCATGGCTTATGCAAAGCATTGGTTGGACTTGGGCATGAGGTGCATGTGTATACAACCAACGCCAATGGCCCAGGCGATTCTGACGTGCCACTGGGCACACCCGTGGTGCTGGACGGAGTCCTGGTTAGCTATTTTCCAACTCGCTGGCCGCGAAGACTCTATTACTCTCCAGCCATGGCGGCGCAGCTCACAAAAGCCATTACCGGCTTCGATCTAGTGCACATCCACGCCATGTTCCTGTGGCCCGGACTAGCCGCATCGCGCGCAGCGCAGCGAAAGGAAGTGCCTTACGTGGTTTCGCCTCGCGGCATGCTTGTGCCCGAACTGATTGCCCGCAAGAGCAGTATGTTGAAGACGGCCTGGCTGCAGCTGTTTGACCGCCGCATGTTGCGAAAAGCCTCGGCTGTGCACGTGACTTCTTCGGTCGAACAAGAGGACATTCGATCGCTCGGCATTAAAGCGCGACGCCTGCTGCTGATTCCAAACGGCATCGAAGTGCCGGACTTCGGTACCGAGCAGAATGCGCGCCAACGCCATGTGCTATACCTTGGTCGTCTCGACCGCAAGAAAGGCGTCGACGTTCTGCTGCAGGCTATGGCCCTGCTGCCCGGCGTACCTCTGGTCATTGGCGGCGCTGGCGAGCCCGAGTACATGGCCGAGCTAAAGAGTTTGACGACCCGGCTGCAACTCGATGAGCGTGTGACCTTCCTGGGTCACTTGGACGATACGACCAAGTGGCAGGAATATCGTCGCGCCAGCCTTTTTGTTCTTCCGTCGATCTCGGAAAACTTCGCCAATGTGGTGTTGGAGGCGATGGCCGCTGGCTGCCCGGTTGTGGTCACACCTGGGGTTGGAATGGCAGATACCGTGGCACGCCAGGAATGCGGACGGGTGGTGCAACGAGATCCGCATGAAATCGCCGAAGTGGTGCGCGAGTTGCTGAAGCAGCCCGAACTGCTTGTCCAAATGGGCATCCTTGCGAAAATTGCCGCCGCAGAGTTTACTTGGGCCAAAATTGCACGTCAGTATGTCATGGCTTATCAAGAAATCCTGCCTTCCAAAAAGGTAACTAAATCGCGAGTCGAGGCAAGAAACGCATGATGGCCCAGGATTTGACCGTACTCATTCTCACCTACAACGAAGAAGCGAATATTGAGCGCACAATCGAATCCGTTTCTTGGGCGGAGCATATCCTGATCATTGACAGTCATAGCACAGATGCGACCTGCAAAATTTGCGAGCGATATTCTCAAGTGCAAGTTGTGCAAAGGGACTTTGACAGTCATGCCAAGCAGTGGAACTACGGTCTTACCCTGGTTACTAGCCCCTGGGTCCTGACACTCGACGCGGATTATGTTTTGCCTCACGGGGTATTAGATGAAATTGTCGCTGCAATAAGGGGGGAGCCCTGGGGATATGCGGCAGAATTCGATTACCTGGTGTTTGGCAAATCCGTGCGCGGCAGCGTGCTCCCCGCTCGCATCGTTCTCTTCCAGGTAGCGGGAAGCAGTTACATGGACGATGGTCACACACAGAAACTCGTGCGCGGCGGGACTTGTGGCCAGTTGCCATTCCGAATCGCCCACGAT
>JBGTHE010000115.1:0-2987 GCA_041746335.1 Lysobacterales bacterium
TATTGAAAGAGAAGCTGTCCGCGCAGCGAAACGGGGCCCTGGTAGGGCCCCGTTTTTTTTTGGGTCGCGGAAACATTTGAAGCAATTCCCGGCCTGAGTCACCGCTGAGATGCTGGCCGCAAACAGCCTGAAGGCTATTCCGATGAGTCCTTGCTCTTCTGCACGCTCCAGACAGAAGTGAGCAGCGCGATGACACTGAGCGGCAGCACAAACATCAGCATACTCATGGAGTACAGCGGCAGGGCGTCATGATCCTGTGCGGTGAGAATCAGGTACACGGTATAGGCTACGTAATAGCTCAACAGCAGGAAACCTTCCCAGCGCGCGATTTTTCTGCCACTGAAAAATATCGGCAGGCAAATCAGGGCAACGGCCAGCATCACCCAGAAATCAAAAGCCAGGATTGCACGCGGTATAGCCAATCCATCAGGCGCCACCAGGCTGGCAATTCCCAGGCAAGCCAGGATATTGAAAATATTGCTGCCTACCACATTGCCCACCGCTATATCTCTCTCCCCCTTCAGGGTCGCGACGATGGATGTAGCAACCTCTGGCATTGAGGTCCCGGCGGCGACGATGGTGAGGCCAATAATGACATCTGACACACCCATGGTCTTGGCCAGGCTGGTGGCAGAGTCAACCAGCCAATCTGCGCCAAATACCAGCAGCACGAGTCCCACTGCGACCAGGACGATGGACATCGACCAGTGGGGTGGCTTGCCGGCGCCGTCTGTTGGATCAATCTCTGGGGTTGGTTCTCCAGTGACCATGTCACCCTGCACTGACGCCGCCATTTGTCGCCGTGACTGAACAATTAAAAAGGTGCTGTAGACCACCAAGAGGGCAACCAGGATCAGTCCGTCATAGAGGCCCAGTGATCCATCCAGGGCCAGGATGATGCAGAGAAGGGTGAACCCGATCATTAAGGGCACTTCCTGCCGGATCAGCTGTATCTGAACCACCAGCGGTGCGATGATTGCCGAAAGGCCCAGGATGAACAGCACATTGAATATGTTGCTGCCCACCACGTTACCCACGGCAATCGCGGTTTTCCCTGATAGCGCTCCCCCAATTGATACCGCGATTTCCGGAGAGCTGGTGCCCAGAGCGACGATGGTCAGGCCAACAACCAGAGGAGAGATCCCCAACATGATGGCCAGTTGGGAAGCGCCTTTGACCAGCATGTGCGCGCCCACTACCAGGGCGACGAGCCCAAGTACAAACCAGAAAATTGTAACGATCATGATATCTACCAGACTACTCCGCTGAGAGACTTGTCGAAGGCCGCAACAACACAGGCTGAAGCCAGATAATGAACCTCAGGCTAAGAAAACAGCCAATATGATGGTGCAAGTAATGCGGTGAATCCAGTGTGAAACTGAGAACGGCGATACTACTGTCCGTTCAACATCCGCATGGAGTAGAATGCCCGCCCCTGAACCAGCAACTCTGTATCATCACTTCAAGACTCTCATGTCCCTGCTACGACTCGATAAAGCCGGATTGCATTACGGCACGCTCACCCTGCTGGAAGATGTGGACTTCAGCATCGATCGCGGCGAAAAGATTGGTTTGTTGGGCCGCAATGGTGCGGGTAAAACCAGCCTCCTCAAAGTGCTGACGGGCGAAAATGCTCTTGATGCAGGTGAGCGCTGGGTACGTCCCGGCACCCGAATTGCCTGGCTGCAGCAGGAATTGCCGAATGCTGACCAGCAGACGGTATACGACGTGGTGGCTGATGGTCTGGCCGAAACCGGACATTTGCTGGCTCAGTACCATCACCTTCTACTCGACGGTAATCCGGATCTGGACCAGCTGGCCGAAGTACAACACCAGCTGGAGGCGCGCGATGGCTGGACATTGGCATTGCGGGTCGAGACGACGATCACCCAGCTGCAACTGCCGGGTGATTCGCTGATGTCGGAATTGTCGGGAGGCTGGCGGCGGCGGGTAGCACTGGCGCAGGCGCTGGTCAGCCAGCCGGACATCTTGTTACTGGATGAGCCCACCAACCATCTCGACATCCCGGCCATACGCTGGCTGGAAGAGCAATTACGTGATTATCCCGGCGCCATCATCCTGATCACCCATGACCGGCGTTTTCTGCAGAACGTGGCGCAGGGCATAGCCGAACTGGATCGTGGCCGCCTGATTCAATGGCAGGGTGATTACCAGGGTTTTCTGCGACACGCCGAGCAACAGTTGGCCGCCGAGGAACGCGCCAATGAATTGTTCGACAAGCGGCTGGCCCAGGAAGAAGTATGGATACGCCAGGGAATCAAGGCCCGACGTACCCGTAACGAAGGCCGGGTGCGGGCGCTGGAAGCCATGCGTGCGGAACGCGGTGAGCGCCGTGAACGGAGTGGTACAGCTAACTTCGCAGTGGAGAGCGCCGCGCGTTCGGGCAAGCTGGTGGCCGAGCTGGAAAATGCCTCACACAGCTTCGATGGCAAGGAAGTGATCCGCAATTTCTCCACCGTGATTCGTCGTGGCGATCGCATCGGCATCGTCGGTGCCAACGGTGCCGGCAAGTCGACCCTGGTCAAGATCATACTGGGGGAACTGCAGCCAACCGAAGGCAAAGTTACCCTGGGCACCAAGCTGGACGTGGCTTATTCCGATCAATTGCGTGGTCATCTGGATGGCGAGAAAAACCTGATCGACAATGTCTGCGGCGGCCAGGACTTCATCGAGATCAACGGGCGTAAACGGCATGCCATTTCCTACCTGGGCGATTTTCTGTTCTCTCCGGATCGGGTGCGCATGCCAGTGAAAGCATTATCCGGTGGTGAACAGAATCGGGCGGTATTGGCGCGATTGTTCAGCAAGCCTGCCAATCTACTGGTGCTGGACGAACCCACCAATGATCTGGACATTGAAACCCTGGAATTGCTGGAAGAGATCCTGCTGACGTTTGAAGGCACGGTTTTGCTGGTCAGCCATGATCGCGATTTCATGGATAACGTGGTGACCAGCCTGATGGTGCT
>JBGTHE010000116.1:0-5991 GCA_041746335.1 Lysobacterales bacterium
AACTGCTGGGCATGAATTGCCCCAGACCCATGGCGCCCGCATAGGAACCGGTGACTTCATCGACCGGCAAGTTCTCTTCTTTACCGAGCACCAGGAAATTCATCAGTTCGCTGGAGAAAAATTCCGAGCGATCATTGCCCGTGTCGGGATAATAAAATGACAGGGTAGCCAGCGCGTCCAGCACCCGGTAATTGCCGGTAATGCGGCCGTAAGAAGTTTCCACGCCGATGATGGCTACAATGAATTGCGGATCAACCTGGTATTTTTCAGCCGCCTTGGCAATAAGGTCCGCATTTTCGCGCCAGAAAATCACACCATCATCAATGCGCTTCTGATTCAGGAAAATCGGCCGGTAATCAAACCAGGCTTTCCCTTCTGCCGGGCGACTGATGGCATCGACAATGGATTGCTTGAACTCCGCTTTCTGCAACAGCTCCAGCACCATTGCTGAATCGAGCTCATGTTCAGCCGCAGCTTTCTGTGCAAATTCCTCGGCACCCGGGTGAATACCAGGGTGGGGCTGGGCAAAACAGGAAGAGCTCAGGCTGGCGACCAGACAAAGACAGGCCAGCCGCAGGCTGAATGGACTGACATGCGACCTGGTTGAGTTCAGGGTTACGGTGCTTGCGAGTCGGCTTTTGTGAGTCACGCTGTAGTCCTGTGCTTTTCACCCGAATGAACTTAGGTGAGTTGATTGAAATAGGGCCAAGCCCAGTTTAACTTAATCGACAAGTCGATTGAGACATCCCGGCCCGGCTTGTAGTTCTCAGCGGGCTAGTGGTTCTCAGCGCATGAATCTGCGATGCCCATAAACAGACATCAGCATACCGAAACCGGCCAGCAAGGTAACAATCGAAGTACCGCCGTAGCTGACCAGCGGCAAGGGCACACCCACCACTGGCAGCAGCCCTGAGACCATGCCCGTGTTAACCAGCACGTAGACCGAGAAGGTAAACGCCAGGGTACCAGCCAACAGGCGCGAGAACGTGTCCTTGGCCAGGCTGGCGATATAAAGGCAGCGGCCGATGATAAACACATAAGCCAGGAACAACAGTCCGACGCCCAATAGGCCAAATTCTTCAGACAAAACAGCGAGTATGAAGTCGGTATGTCGTTCTGGAATGTATTCGAGCCGCGATTGGGTGCCGTGCAGCCAACCTTTACCCGTCCAGCCTCCTGAGCCCACGGCGATCTTGGACTGGATGATGTTCCAGCCGGTACCCAATGGATCTGAACTGGGATCCAGGAATGTGAGCACACGATTTTTCTGATAATCGTACATGACCATCCATAGCCCTGGCGCTGCGAGCGTGGCCAACCCCACCACGCCTGCAATCCAACGCCAACTCAGGCCAGCCAGGAAAATCACGATGCAGCCGCTGATGCCCACCAGCAAAGCGGTGCCAAGGTCGGGTTGGCGGGCAATCAGCAACGCCGGCGCAAGCAGCAGAATAAAGGCGATAGCTGTCATTTGAAGGTTGGGAGGCAAACTGCGAGGATGAAAATACCAGGCCAGAGTCATGGGCAAAGCCAACTTCATGATTTCTGAAGGCTGGAAACGCACCACACCCAAATCCAGCCAGCGGTCTGCGCCCTTGCCTTCCCCCACCACCCAGGTTGCAGCCAGCAGGCATATTCCGACTGCGTACAGCCAGGGTGACCACGTCCGCAGGATATGGGGTGGAACCAGACTGAGCGCTAACAAAGCGACCAAGCCTCCACCTATCCGTATGGCCTGACGCAGCACCATATCCATGTTTTCGCCAGTAGCGCTGTAGAGCACCAGTAAACCCAAACCCAGAAGCAACAACAACGAAGTCAGTAAAGGCCAGTCCAATCGGGGCCAGGAGATCCAGGCGGGTATCAGACGGCGCATCATTCAGGTTCCTGCGCCAACCAGGCGTCAATTACACTTCTTGCCACCGGAGCTGCTTCGCGCGAACCTCCGCCACCGTTTTCCACCACCACTGCCACCACAATGGCGGGCTTATCGAACGGCGCGTACGCGATAAACAAAGCGTGATGACGTAAATGGGCGGCGACATCACTGCGTTGTTTGTCCTGATCCTGCGCCATTTTGGCTACTTGAGCGGTACCTGACTTGCCCGCCATCTCGTAACCGTTCAAGGGTAACAGCGCTCTGGCGGTGCCCGAGGTACCATGAATCACCCGCCTCATTCCGTTTCTGACCGCCTGCCAGTTCTCCACATTGTTGATCGGCATCTGGCCATCCACAGGCGCGTTAATACGCTGCACGCGCTGATCTCCGGGTTTCTTCACTGCGTACAACAGGCGCGGTTCAAACCGCTGCCCGCCGTTGGCCAAAGTCGCAAGCGCGACGGCCAACTGCAGCGGCGTAACCACGTTGAAGCCCTGGCCGATTCCTGCTATCACCGTTTCACCCGGATACCAGGGCTCATTGAAACGACCGCGCTTCCAGTCTCGAGAAGGCAGGACACCGGCGGTTTCACCCGGCACATCCACACCAGTGATCCGGCCAAATCCGAACTGCGCCAGGTAATCGTGCATGCGGTCAATACCGAGGTCCAGAGCCAGCTGATAAAAATAGCTGTTGACTGATATTTCCAGCGCGGTTTCGATGTTCACCCAGCCATGCCCACCCTCGCGCCAGTCGCGATACGGGCGGCTGACGCCAGGCAGGAAGAATTTGCCGCTCGAAAAAATGCGCCGGTCTATCGTAGCGACACCTCCTTCCAGACCTGCCAGGCCGACAAAAGGCTTGAGTGTTGAACCCGGTTCAAAACTGCCCTGTGTGGCACGATTGAACAGAGCCATTCCAGGTGTATCCAATATCGCCTGGTAGGCAGCCGAACTGATGCCGTAAACAAAAGGATTGGGATCAAAAGCGGGTTTGCTGACCATGGCCAGCACCGAACCGTCTTCTGGATTAATAGCCACCACTGAACCCGGGCGGTCGCCGAGGGCTGCCCAGGCTGCCTGCTGCACAGCAATATCCAGCGATAGCACCAGATCCTCACCGTGTTGCGGGTCCTGCCGCTCCAGCACCTGGATTACACGGCCCTGCACGTTGGTCTCTACTTTTTCCATACCAGTGCGGCCATGCAGTCTCGCCTCGTACTGCTTTTCTATCCCGTTCTTGCCGATGTGGGAGCTGCCGCGATAATCATCGGGATCAACTGTCGTGAGATCGTTCTCATCAATACGACCTACATAGCCCAGCGCATGTGTGAGCAACTCCTTATAGGGATAGTAGCGAGTCAGGTATGGAACCACATCGACTCCGGGGTAGCGATGCCGATCTACCGCAAAACGCGCGACTTCTTCTTCATTGAGGTTGAACTTGATGGGAACCGCATCAAAACTCCG
Organism: Lysobacterales bacterium; assembly: GCA_041746335.1. Taxonomy (GTDB): domain Bacteria; phylum Pseudomonadota; class Gammaproteobacteria; order Xanthomonadales; family SZUA-36; genus JAWXBM01. Next base: position 3,349 of record JBGTHE010000116.1, read on the forward strand.
GTAGCGCTTTTTGTCTTTTTCAAAACGTTCGCGTGCATCTTCAGGCAATTCCACCAACGCACCCAAGGCGGCGATGGTCTGCTCGATATCGTCAACTTTCTCCGGAACGATCTCCAGGCGGTAAGCTGGCAAATTCTCGGCGATGGGACGACCGCGGCGGTCGTAAATCAGGCCCCGATTGGGCGCCACGGGCACCAGCTTGACCTGGTTGTTGATGGACTGCGTACTGAATTCCTCGTGCCGGATGACCTGCAACCAGAAGTAGCGCAGCATCAACCCGGCCACCACCAGCAACATCAGCGCAAAGCCAGTGACGACGCGCGAACGGAACAAACGCGTTTCCAGGTAAGGGTCTTTCAACGGTCGGCCCGCACGACTGCCCATCATAAGGCGCCTGAATTTCACGGCCAAATGCTCACACAACCCTCATGAATGAACACGGTGGCGGGAGGTGCCGCGATAGCGATCCAGCAAAAGGAACAACCAGGGCCAGACCAGCATGCCCACAAAGGGCGCCAGCCAGTAAGAGGCAGCAGGCAATGAGTCGCCCCGCAGGGTGACAATCCAGACCACGATGATGCGATCGTTGACCAGCAGAGCGAGCACCGACAGCGCTTGCTGCCAGGGAGGGAAAAAGCGCAAGCGCGGCCGGAAGCGTGTGACCAGATAGGTCATGATAACCAGGCCCAGGGCGTGCATACCCAACAGACTGCCGGTTAACAGATCCATAACCAGGCCCAGCAGAAAAGCCGCACCGAGGGTGATGATGCCCTGCGTCTCCAGGCACCAGAAAATCAGAACCAAAGCCACCCAGTATGGCCGCAGTGGGTCCACCAGTTCGGGCAGCGGGATGATGCTCAGCACTAACGCCAGCAACAGACTGGCCACGATGGGCGCAATACGATCGCGTTGCGGAGTCATGGCTGTTGCTCCGTAGAATTGGCTTCATCAACGCGAGCGCTGTCGGATGTTGCCGGGTTTTCTGAATCGCCGTCGCCCGAGCCAATGTTCTGGTCAGTTTCGAGGCTGGCTTCGTCGCCAATTTCATTAACTTCTGTGGCCGTTTCCATCAAGGAAACGTCCGTTGAAGCTTCACTGCTATCCGCTGGGGGATCAGTTCCGGTAGTTGATGCAGCATCTGCACCCTCTTCGACAATGAGGCCCGGTTGTGCTTCAGCAGGCAGGAGCTCCTCTGTCGGTGGCGGCGCGGGAAGCGATTTCAGTAAGAGCACCTCGCGGCCGCGATCCAGTGCGGCCAAAGGCCTGGCTAGTACTTCGGCAAACATGCGACCTTCGGCACGGTCGATCACTTCAATTACGGCTACCGGATAGCCGCCGGGAAAGCGATCACCGAGGCCCGAGGTCACCAGCAGGTCGCCTTCACGCACATCAGCTTCGCGCGGCAGACTGGGCAGACTGAGCCGCGCAGTATTACCAAGGCCGAAAGCCACGGTCCGCAAGCCCGTGCGACTGATCTGAACCGGCAGGGCATGATTCGGATCAGAAATTAGCCGTACCCGCGAAAAATGCAGATTCACTTCCTCGACTTGACCCATAACTCCGTTGCCATCGATCACCGCCTGGCCCACTTCAACGCCCCGATCCTTACCGCGGTCAATCATTACCCGATGGGAAAAGGGATCCAGATCCACATCGATCAGTTCGGCGAACTGGAACTCAATGTCCAGTTTCTCCGAACCATCCAGCAAGGCACGCAAGCGCCGGTTTTCTTCGTTCAAGGCAACCAATCGTTGCAATTCGGACTGCTGGGCCAGCAGCTGGTCGGCCAGCTCGCTGTTCTTGCGGATCAGGGATTGGGTGTTCTGGAAGAAACTCCAGGTGCCCCGGAGTGCGCGCACGGGCCATTCAACAAGGTGGTAAACCGGTTCAACCAGATAATCGGCCTGGGCTCGCAGACGGGGCACGTATTTGCCGCGATGGTCCATCGCCATCAACACGATGGCCATGAGCACATACATCATCAGCCTCGCGGTAAGAGCGGCCTGGCCCGAAAACTTCGCACCAACTAAGGCGTCACCCCGCACCAAGGCTTAGCTCCCGATTAGGGCCTGTTAACACTAATTGGGTCGCCGCTGTTGACCCTGAAAAAGCCCCAATCAAGGCGCAAGGAGCGCAGTTTGGTGACTCCAAATACGCGCCGCGCAACGCCGAGTGGGGCTTTTTCAGGCTCAGCCCCACTAACAACAAAAATGGGGGCCGGGGCCAATTTTCCCGCTGGCGTTGTTGTCAGTCGTTTACATAGTGGCACTATGCTGCACTCCTTCCGCCTAGCCAGCAGCAAAATTCACCGCCGGCAGCGATGACCCAATTAGTGTTAACAGGCCCCGGGCAAAGACTGATTCCAGACGGCAGTGCTCTATGCAGCCCGCTAGTGCACCTGGCTGGCATGAATCTCCAGGGTTTGAATGCATCGGGCAAACCATTCAGCTGGTGGTGAAAAAGTCACCATTGTTCTGATCCATCAACTCAAGCGCCCGGCCGCCACCCCGCGCCACGCAGGTGAGCGGATCATCAGCCGCGAATACCGGCAGGCCGGTTTCTTCGGCGATCAGGCGGTCGATGCCGCGCAACAAAGCTCCGCCACCGGTAAGAACAATCCCGGTTTCCGAAACATCAGAGCAA
>JBGTHE010000117.1:0-3371 GCA_041746335.1 Lysobacterales bacterium
GATGTTCTGTTGCAGGGCAAAGTGCAGATGGGGTCCCGTGCTGAAACCGGTGTTGCCGGAACGGGCAATGCGTTGACCGGCCTTCACCCGAGCGCCCGCTCGTACTGCTACGCTGGCCAGGTCCAGATGTGCATAGACTGCCATGGTGCCGTCATCGTGCAGGACGCGGACGTGATTGGCTTTATCCAGGAACTTCTCCAGGTTCGCGCCCCCTTGATTGAAATCCTCTTCGATATCCATCACCACACCCGCCTGGGCAGCCAGTATGGTGGTGCCCACAGGCATCGTAATATCAACCGCAAATTCACTGTCAGGGCTGTTATGCGTGTTGGTTCCCATGAAACCCTGGCTGATGAGATAGCTTTCTCCAGCAGGGAAGGGCGCGTGCAGAGTGCTGTTTTCTACTCGCTCGGAAATGGGACGGCCAGGTACAGAGGACAGATGTATCTGATAACTGAAGCCCTGTCGCGGGTCGATCGAACCCAGCCCGACCAGGGCTTTTTCCGTCTGTCGAGGCACTACGAAACGTGCCGGTAATTCCGGTTCCGACATCACATTGATCGCGTTGGCCAGGCGGAATTCAACTTCCACCGGTCCCCAGAAGTTATTGAATAGCAGGTAAACCGGGCTGGCTTCGGTGCCTTCGCGGCGCAGTTTGATGCGGGGCTCGGCTTCCTTTTGCATGAAGATGGCCTCGAATTCCTGGCCCTCATCCGGCTTCCTATCGGTGAAATGCCAGATGCCGTCCTTGTCCTGGAATTTGTAAATATTGTCGGCCGAAAGCTTCACGGGCAGGCAGGCTGCAAATGCCAACATCGTGGCTTGGGCCAAGCAGATTCGGAGGTGATGTAAGCGTTTCAGCATTCGATAACGTTGACCGCCAGGCCGCCCCGGGAAGTTTCTTTGTAATGGCTTTTCATATCCGCACCAGTCTCGCGCATGGTCTTGATCACTTTATCCAGAGAGACACGATGTTTGCCATCGCCACGCATGGCCATGCGTTGCGCGTTGATGGCTTTGACGGCTCCCATGGCATTGCGTTCAATGCAGGGAATCTGAACCAGCCCACCCACCGGATCGCAGGTAAGGCCGAGATTATGCTCCATGCCGATTTCTGCAGCATTTTCGATTTGCCAGGCTGTGCCGCCCATGGCCGAAGTCAAGCCGCCGGCCGCCATGGAACAGGCCACACCCACTTCACCCTGGCAACCCACTTCAGCTCCTGAAATGGAGGCGTTGAGCAGGTACAGAATGCCAATGGCACCAGCCGTCAGCAGAAAATCTACTACACCCTCATCGCTGGCCCCAGGAATGAACTGCAGGTAGTACTGGATCACAGCTGGGATAATACCGGCCGCACCGTTGGTAGGCGCAGTGACCACCCGTCCGCCAGCTGCATTTTCTTCGTTAACCGACAAGGCAAACAGATTCACCCAATCCAGGGCGGCTAAGGCATCAACCGAAGGTGCCTCGCCAGGAGCCTGCGAGTGCAATTCACGATACAGGGCAGGTGCGCGGCGTTTGACCCGCAAGCCACCAGGCAAATCACCTTCCTGCAAATAGCCGCGTTGCATGCAGCCATGCATTGCCGCCCAGATGCGTAACAAACCGTCGTGTATTTCCTCTGCACTTCGCCAGGTTTTTTCGTTCTCCAGCATCAGTGCGGCAATGCTCAGCTGATGGGTTTCACACAGTTGCAGTAATTCATCGCCACTCGTGAATGCAAAAGGCAAAGGTGTTTCATCGGCAATGATGCGATCTTCGGCGGCGTGATCCTGGTTAACTACAAAGCCTCCGCCCACCGAGTAATACTCGCGTTGCAGCAGAGCACTGCCGTCCTCGGCAAACGCTTCAAAGCGCATGCCATTGGGGTGGTGCGGCAACAACTGGCGTTTGTTGAATTTGAGATCCTCGTCGGGATCGAATCCGATCAATGGGCCCTTGGGAAGGGCAATTTGCCGCCGTTCGCGGATGGTGGCCAACAGGCCTTCAATCTTATCCGGATTCACCTGATCGGGCATTTCACCTTGCAGGCCCAGTTGGATGGCTTTATCGGTACCGTGACCGCGACCGGTATGCGCCAGGGAGCCGAACAGCGTCACCTGAATGCGCGCGCATTTGGCCAGACAGTTCTCCTGGTCGAGTCGGCGAACAAAAGTGCAGGCCGCTTTCATCGGGCCCACCGTATGCGAACTGGATGGGCCTATGCCGATTTTGAACAGATCGAAAACGCTGACTGCCATGCTGTACTGTTTCGTCGATACCCGTGGCCAGGCTGTCGGGAGTGCTTGGGCCCGAGCCAGATTCAGGTTCAGGGTACCATTTCAGCGCTGCAAAAACCCCCGCAAGTGCTAATCTTCAGGTTCTGATTGCGGAGCGGAAAGGTCCAGCGACTACTAGTCCAATTCCGATCGGAGTCCCGCCAGAATCTGCTCCAACGCCGCCGGTTCAGGTGGTTTGACGAGGTGGTAGTTGAATCCGGCGCTGGCGGTGCGCCGGCGATCGTCCTGCTGGCCCCAGCCAGTCACCGCCACGAGCACGACGTGTTCCAGGCCCGGCTGCTGACGCATGCGGCGGGCGACTTCGAAGCCGTCCATGCTGGGCATCCCGAGGTCGAGGAAGACGGCATGCGGCGCGTAGACGCTCGACATCTCCAGCGCCGCAATGCCGTTGTAGGCGACACGGACCTCGTGGCCTTGCAGCCTGAGCAACATGTCCAGGCTGAGGGCCGCGTCGTGGTTGTCATCGACGACCAACAGCCGAAGGCCCGACGGCGCAGCCGGGTGAGCCGGGCCTTCCTCAAGGGGGCCGCGGTCCTCAATGGCCTTCAGCGAGATCGGCAGCCGCACCACGAACTCACTCCCGGTGCCCAGTCCGTCGCTGCGCGCCTCGATCGTCCCGTGGTGCAGCTCCACGAGGTTCTTCGCCAGCGTCAGGCCAATCCCCAAGCCTCCCTGCGTTTTCGTGGACGCGTGGTCCACCTGCGCGAACAGCTCGAAGATGCGGGGCAGCATGCCGGGGGCGATCCCGATGCCGCTGTCCCGAATGCGAAGGACCGCAAAGCTGCCTTCGCATGTGGCGGTGAGCCGAATGCGCCCGCCTGGCTCCGTATACTTGCTGGCGTTTGTCAGGATGTTGCTGATGACCTGGGACAGCCGCACCGGATCGGCATCGATGGGCAGGCTGTCATCTGGCAACCGCACACTCAAATCATGGCGTCTGGCATCCACAAGCGGCTGCGCTGTCTCCACGGCCCGGGCGACCACCGAGGCAAGTTCCACCTGCTCCTTGCGGAGTTGGATCTGGCCCCGCGTCACGCGCGACACATCCAGGAGGTCGTCCACCAACCGCACGAGATGATGGACCTGTCT
>JBGTHE010000118.1:0-1851 GCA_041746335.1 Lysobacterales bacterium
ATCACGCCTGCGAGCCAGCCAGCAATGGCGCCAATTACGATAGCGATAAGAATACCTTCCATATTGCGCTCCTCTTTTCCAAGGCCTCCACGCGGTTTGCATGGAGTTGGCTGATGGCTGATGGGGTTCACCAGCCACCCGAACCAGTTTAAGATACTGCGGTCGGATTGCAAATGCGCCGAATTGAAGAGGATGGTCAATGCCAGGGATAGCGCTATTGATACATCGATGCACTCAGGGTTTGGCAGGATCAGCCAAACTGCTTGCCAAACTGTCGATTGGGGTGCTGCCAGTGGCTTCGCTGTTGCTCTCAGCGACCGGGCAAGCGCAGGTGTACAAATTTGTTGACGATAAGGGCGTTGTCAATTACACGAATATCGCTCCCCCTTCAGGTCAGCAATTCCAGGTTTTAAGGTTTCCCTGTTATGCCGCTGATCCCAAGTGTCGTTCCGTGAGCTGGGAGAAAGTTGCTCTCAACACCCAGTCCTTTGGCATTGAGATTCAGCAGGCAGCGCTGGCCAGTGGTGTTGATGCGGCATTGATTCGCGCCATCATTCATGCTGAATCGGCTTATCAGGCAGACGCGGTTTCACCCAAAGGAGCGCAAGGCCTGATGCAGTTGATGCCACAGACCGCGAAAATGCTGGAGGTCAATGATCCCTTCAATCCGGCTAAAAATATCGACGGTGGCGCGCGCCACCTCGCTGACCTGCTAAAGCAATTTGACGGCGATGTGACGCTGGCAGCTGCCGCCTACAATGCCGGAGCCGGAGCCGTGCAGAAATACGGTGGTGTGCCGCCTTATGATGAGACTCGCGAGTACGTGAGACGCGTGAACATTCTGAAGAAGCGCTATAGCGCTGCAGGTAGGTAGATTCGGAACCCGGTTCCTAATAAATCAAACGCACCTCCCGCACGGTATCTATTGCACTCAGCGCGGCGACGAGTTCGTCACACGCACTGATCCGCCATTCTGCTCCCAGTACCAGCTGAGCTTTGGCGCGACCGTTGTTATAGTCGATATACACTTCATCATTACCGTTCCGGTATGGCCGAATCGCGTCTTGCAAGCGCGTGCAGATATTCTCGTCCGGCCCGCGCAAGGAAATGCGAACTCCTCGTGAGTGGCTGTTTTTGGCCTCGCTCAGTGTGAGAATTTTTTCCGCTTTCATGCGGTAGCCGCCTGAAAACTCGTCCATTGCTACCCGCCCATCAATAACGAGGATTTCATCCTTGACCAGTAAAGGGGCAAACTGTTGCCAGGCTGCTTCAAACAGGGAGATTTCCAGACGACCGGTGTGGTCTTCTATGGCCATAAAGCCACCCTTGTTCAAGCGTCGCCGCACACTCCTGACCATACCCGCCAGGGTCATGCTGATCCCGCCGCGGCGATTGGCCGTCGATTCAGCGGGTATGCGTCTCGCTACCTGGTCCAGAGTGCAGGATGTGAATCGCGCCAGATCCGCAGCATGGAAACGGGTAGGATGGCCCGTCAGAAACAGGCCCAGCGCCTCACGCTCGCTTTGCAGGCATTGCAGCTCGGTCCAAGGAGGCACTTCCTGATGATCCGCCGAGCGTATATTACTCAGGTCTTCTACTCGCCCGAACATGTCCACCTGCCCAGAGGCTTTATCTTTCTGTGCCTGATCAGCGGCCTGCAAGGCATCGGGCAGTTCCTGCATCAGCCGTGCGCGATTGCATTCCGGATCCAGGCTATCTGCCGCGCCGGAACGTATCAGAATTTCCATGGCACGGCGATTCACTTTCTGTAAATCCAAACGGCGGCAGAAACTGCCCAGATCGAGGAATTCACCTTTGGTTTCGCGTTCCTGCACGATCAGTTCGACAGCC
>JBGTHE010000119.1:0-4609 GCA_041746335.1 Lysobacterales bacterium
GGCCGGCCCGGGCGCTGGTCGCGCTCGCTGCTGCGCTCAGTGGCGCACGGCGCGGTCCGCGCCAGCCAGGTCGAGCGGATTGCAACAGGCACCATGAATTTCGATCCGAAACATGTGAATCTCGGCATCAGCCCTCTGAGCCTGCGGATCGCCCGAGCACATGATTTTGCTGACACTGTTGCACTGCGCCGCCGCAACTACATGGTGCTGCACGACCAACTTGCCAACCTGACTCCACCCTTGTTCGATTCCTTGCCCGACGGCGTTTGTCCCTTGTTTTATCCGCTGCGTGTGAAACACAAGACAGAAATGCTCCAGCGCTTGCAGTCGACAAAGATCGGGGCCATCGACTTCTGGCGGGACGGGCATCCCGCATGCGACTACCGATCCTTTCCCGAAACGACGGAACTGCGCAGCAGCATTATTGAGATACCTTGCCATCAAGACATCACCGCTCAAACCATGTCGCGAATGGCCAAAGCGGTGCAAAATGCGGTGCGTGAAATTGAGCAGCCAGTTTTGAGCGGCCTGGCTTGAGTCGCGGCTTGAGCTTACCTGCTGAAGCGGCCACTCGGGCTGGTTCTGTTGCCCCGGCCAAAAGCCGCTGCATGCAATTTCTGATTAGTTTACCAACGCTGAACCAAGAACGCTGAATTAAGCACGCCGAGCCAGATGCTGCTTCCCAAAGAAAAGCGGCCCCGAAAAAATTTCGTGGGCCGTTACGCACAAGGGAGCTATCGCGTTAAAGAGAGCGGGGTAGTTGGCGCTACCGTGGCTGGTTTTTTTATTTTGGTGTAGCCCCAGGCTTCTTTACTCTTCGACGGCTTATCAGAAGCGCACGTCGCCAAAGAGGCCGAGCAACCCAACTATGATCAAATAGATCGCGACAATGTAATTAAGCAACCTGGGTACCACAAGAATCAGGATGCCGGCTAATAGTGAAACGATGGGGGCTAGTGAAAGATTGATGTTCATGAAAATTTTCCTTTGCGCAAAGAGAGGTGTTCAAACCAGTTTTAAGCCAGACCAGAATGTAGCGCATATCTCAGACAGTTAACGAAACGGTCCATAAAACTTCCCGCCGCAAACCTGTCCCATGGTCTGAGCCCACAAGGGCGGCGCGATATGACCATGGTTGCGATTTATATCTTTCCTAACAACACCAGAATCAGCAGGACTACCAGGATCAGGCCCACTATGCCGCTGGGGCCGTAACCCCAACTCTTGCTGTGCGGCCAGGCCGGGAAGATGCCTAGCAGAACAAGCACCAGGATAATCAACAAAATTGTGCCTACGCTCATTTGAAAGTCCCTCCACAGAAATTCCGAGTGACACTACGATAATTGGGGCATTTTATCTGTGCGGTACCGAACCGACACCCACTTGCAACATTCTGTATGAGATCGAGGGCCGAAATTGGCAAATGAGTAAAGCTTGCTTATCCAAAAAAAGACGGCCCCGAATTTCGGGGCCGTTACGCTTAATGGGAAAATTGCGCAAAAAAAGGGAGAGTTTTCTCTATCGACGCAAGGATTCTTGTCTGGCTGATGTCGCCCCATAATAGGAGTGGATAGTGTTGGCCCAGGACGGGTCAGCCATATCCGGCCAGTCGTCCTGGTCGAATCCCGGTGCGTCCTTGAGTCGTTCCTTTTCGACATCGAGTACGAAACGCTTGTTCTCGGTATCGAGAGTCAGAGCGTCCCAGGGCACCGCAAACAGCTTTCCGCCCATGCCAAGGAAGGAGCCAAAGGTCATGACAGCGTAGCTGACCTTTCCATTGTTCATATCCAGCATGATTTCCTTGATTTCACCCAGATCCTCGTCCTGCCGGTTGCAGACGTCATTGCCGACCAAAGTCTCTGCCCCCATCAATTCAGGGCCTGGTCCCCGATTCGAGTCGGCTCCCTTTCCTTTACCAGCTCCGATGCTGTACTCAGACTTGTACATGCCGTATTTATCACGATCTTCATAATTCATCGTCATCTCCTGTTAGAACTGTGGGCATTGACATTCCTTGACCTGTCAGAGTCCCGCTGGGCGGCATCACCAGAACGCATCTGGGACTTGACACTTTTCTGATCCGCCTTGCTCTTGGCCTCAAGGTTCTTGTCATCCTCCATCTCGTCGGAGGTGCGCTTGACCTTGCCGTTGTCCTTGAGGTTTCCTTTGGATTGATCTCTATTCATTCTGATCTCCTTTCATGTTGCCAGTTGGTACACGCGGTATCACGGACTTTCCCGGATGCGCGCACTGGTCAAACTACCCGGCACAGCCATGACCCGTCTGTTCGCTCGCCCACGCTCTGCAACCCAGACATTGCACCTTCAGGATGACATCTATACGTCAGTAGCAGGACAGCTGAAAGCGCCTGGTAAACAGGGGACTCGGACGAAGCGGCACGGAACCAGAGCGGTTTTTGTAGCTGCCCGCATCGAATGCGGGCTTTCCCTGAAACTGTGTCGGAAATGGGAGCGATCCCGACAGCGATACCCGTTGGGGTCAGATCACAAAGGCAGTCAACAAGTAAACAGAAGAGACAACTATAATCACCCAGGTAAGCACAATGCCGACCTTGCGCGCGTTGTGAACGGCATTTGGCTGGCTGATACCCCAGGCGTGCAATATGCGGCCGGCCAACAGCCCCCCGCCCAGAAGATGCACCATGAGAGCGGCAGCACCCTGCGCCTCTGACAAGCCGATCAGAATCAGGGCAAGCGGCACATATTCAGCGAAGTTTCCGTGGGCGCGAATGGCCTGGCCCAGAGCTGGATTGTTACCATCGCCCAAGGAAACGTGGTCGGCAAGGCGATGCTTCGAAACCCGAAAAGAAAGCAGAATAAACAACAATCCCAGCAGAGCCGCATAAAATGCAGTAATTCCCATACTCATGGCCATACTCCCTTGTGTGCATTGAGTTTCAGAAGGTCAGAGGTCAAGGTCAGACGTTATAACATCAAGCTTAGCTTATTGCTTGCCGTTCTGGAGAATTTAACCGCGGTAACTTGACCTCAATTTCTCCCGGAGCGACCATGAGCCCTGCGAGTGCCCACCAACGACAGGCGGGACTTTCATTACCTGAGACATGAATGGAGTGCTCCATGCCCCACCATCGCCTGATCGTACTTTTATGCACCACTCTGGCGACAGGGCTACCCATGAACATACAAGCCGAATCTCCTGCTCCCATCGCCATAGCCATCCATGCCGGCGCCGGCACCATGAACAAGCAGGATATGAACGAGCAGACCGAAGAGGAAATTCGCGGCGCTTTGTTGGAAGCCGTCCAAGCCGGACATCAGGTTCTGCGCCTCGGCGGCAGCAGTCTGGATGCGGTTCAGGCGGCGGTCACGCGCCTCGAAGACTCGCCCCATTTCAACGCGGGCCGCGGTGCTGTGTTCAACGCGGATGGCAAGAACGAAATGGACGCCTCCATCATGGACGGCTCCAATCTGCAGGCCGGTGCAGTGGCCGGAGTGCACAACATACGTAACCCGATACTACTGGCGCGCAAAGTCATGACGGATTCCCCACACGTGATGCTGATGGGTGAAGGCGCTGTCAGTTTTGCCCGTGAGCAGGGTATTGAATTTGCCGACGATGACTACTTTTTTACCGAGCACCGCTGGGAACAGCTGCAAAAAGCCAGGGCGGAGGGCGAAGACAAGTCGGCCAGGGTTGTGGGGCAGTACCCGGACCGCTGGATGTCGACTGTGGGCGCTGTAGCCCTGGACTCGAGCGGAAACCTCGCTGCTGCGACCTCGACCGGCGGCATGACCAACAAGCGCTTCGGCCGCGTGGGTGACTCACCCATCATCGGTGCCGGCACTTATGCCGACAACCGTTCCTGCGCTGTGAGCGCTACTGGGCATGGTGAGTACTTCATCCGCGCCACGGTGGCGCGCGACATCTGCGCTCGCGTGCAATTCCAGGGCCTCACCCTGCAGCAGGCTGCGGATGCTGTGGTGATGGATGAACTGGTCAGATTGGGCGGCACTGGCGGTATTATCTCTATCGATACGGTCGGCCACATCGCTATGGTTTTCAACACCGAAGGCATGTATCGCGCGAGTATAAATACGGCAGGTGATATTGAGGTGGCAATTTATATAGATGACGGAACGGGGGCGAAGAAATAGTGGCTGGTTTCAGGGTTCCGGTTTTCCTGCTGGCGCTGGATGGAGTGGGCTCGATTCTCGCGGTTCTGGGCATTCTGGGGGCACTCGAAATTGACTTGGGTATGCCTGCCCTGACTCGGATTTGGCCTTTGCTGATTATGCTGGGTTTTACTCTCATGATTCCCATGATCGCCTGGGCGGTGAAGTTGGCGCGCAGCAGGACCTGAAACTTAATCAGACAACCCCGGTTATCTCGCCAGGCCCCAGACTCGTTCACCGCCCCTGAATCCCGATATCCGCCGGCCTTCGGCTTCGTTCAATCGCATTAGTTCTCGGTGGGCTCGCTCTCGCGCATCCCTGCGCTTCACGAGCTGTGAACATCCTGTTCAAATGCGGCGGTCGGCCATACTCCTGTCCTCGGCAACTGCTCCCGGCGTTGCCCTACCTCCTGCATCCCTGCAGTCGTGAGTCGGTCTGGCCTCTCGGGCACATCC
>JBGTHE010000120.1:0-2966 GCA_041746335.1 Lysobacterales bacterium
ATGTAATAGCCCCATTCACCCACGTAGCCCTTGCCGAAATCTTCGGTGAGCGGATCCTCATAACCCTCACGGTTGACGGTAATCCACATGTCTACATCGTTTTCGCGCATCACCTCTGGCAGGATCAGATCGAATTTATCCAGCCTGATCTGGTTCATGCGTTCCCAGCGCAGGCGGGCTTCACCTTTGAGCGCTGGCTCGGCCAACAAGCTGCCGCTCGAAAGCAGAAGGATGCATGCCGTCAAAAAAAATTTCATTTGTGTGCGCTCTGTGGGCCTCGGGGTTAGCGCCCGATGCGGTTATTCGTTTGAAAAACTATTTCATATATATAACATTATCAGATAGAGTGATAGCGAATCGATCCACAGCCCCTCGAACTGGAGAAACCCATCATGCCTGGCACCCTGCACAGTCTGGTAGCAGAAATTGCTTCCCGGAAAATCAAGGTGGTTGACCTCACCAATACGCTTCATGACGGCACGCCGGTGTTGGCGCTGCCCCCGCAATGGAACCTGCATTGGCCGTTCAGCCTGGAAGAGATTTCCAATTACGACGACCGCGGACCGGCCTGGTACTGGAATAATTTCAAGTGCAGTGAACACACCGGTACGCACTTCGACGCACCCATACACTGGGTGAGTGGCAAGGACTATCCCGGCAATGCTACCGACACCATTTCCGTTGACCGCTTCATCGCGCCCGCCTGTGTCATTGATGTGGTGGACGAAGTGGAGAAGAATCCGGACTTCCTGCTCACCGTCGACCATGTGCTGGCCTGGGAAAAGGAGCACGGAAAAATTGAAGCGGGCAGCTGGTTCCTGCTTCGCACCGGCTGGTCCAAACGAACGGAACACGACCATTATCTGAACATGGATGAGACCGGCGCGCACACACCAGGGCCCGATGGTGCGGTGGTGCAATTCCTGGCGAAAGAACGGGACGTGCTCGGCTTTGGGACTGAAACCGTAGGCACCGATGCCGGCCAGGCTTATGCCTTTGATCCCCCGTTCCCCTGTCACGGCGGCATGCACGGCGCTAATCGTTTTGGTCTGGCCAGCCTGACCAATCTGGACCAACTGCCACCCAAGGGTGCGGTAATCATTTCGGCTCCGCTCAAAATCAAACAGGGCTCGGGCAGTCCATTGCGAGTTCTGGCACTGGTTGAGGAATAAGGCCTCTGATGCGCCAGTCTGACAGGGGCCTTTTCGTTCTCCTGAATGACTGGCTCTGCTTAGCCTTGCTGCTGCTGGGGTGCAGCACCACGCAAGCGGATTTGCTCATCCGGAATGTGTAGCGGCACCGGCAGACCTTCAAGAATCTACTTCTGTTACAGGTATCGTTTCACATGAGCCCGACTGTATTCGGTGTAAGAGCAGTGCTGCTGTCCTTCTTGCTGTCGGCCAGCACCCTCAGCTTTGGTGCAAGCCAGGATGAGCAGGATCCGCTGATCATTATTCATGCCGGTTCGATACTGGCTGTCCCGGGCAATACACCGCTCAAAAAGCACAGTATTCACATTCGAAATGGCCGGGTGGTAGGGCTTACTGCGGGTTATGCAGAGGTAGAAGGTGCACAACTGGTCGATCTGAAGAATGCATTCGTTCTTCCGGGCCTGATTGATTTGCATGTGCATCTCACTTCAACTCCAGACCCGGGTGGCGAGTCGGACGATGTGACCGCCGGAGCGGCAGATCTGGCCCTGCTGGGTGCTGTCCACGCTGAAAAATTGCTGCAAGCGGGTTTTACCTCAATTCTGGATATGGGTACCGGTCGCCGCAATCACGAAGATGCCGTTTTTGCCTTGCGAAATGCAGTCAATGATGGCTTGCTGCCCGGTCCGAGAATTTTTGCCGTGGGCAGTCCTTTGTCGATTGCCGGCCAGTCCAGAGCTACACGATTCAATGCTGCATTTGAGTCAGTGGTTGGGCCGCAAAATGTCTGCACAGGTGCGGATGACTGCAGTCGCGTAGTGCGTGAGCAAGTCCATCGCGGTGCAGATGTGATCAATGTTTACAACACGGGTAGCCTGCTTTCCATACCGTCCCTCCCAACAACATTCACCGAGGAAGAGCTTCGCGCCATAGCGACTACGGCGCACGCGCTTGGGCGGTCAGTCATAGCAGATGGCGGGAATACGCCGGGTGATGCCAGCGGCATCAATGCCGCTCTTCGCGCCGGTTTTGATGCGGTCGATACCGTTACCTATCCGGATAACGAAACCTGGCGGCTGCTGAAAGCAGGCGATGCCTATTTTGTACCTCATCTTTACGCAGTTCAGGCTGCCGTGGGCGATACACCCGAAACGCTGGACACCGGATCTATGGGGTGGTTGCCGCAACCCATACTGGAGTTTCTGTTCAAACTGAAACAGGAAACACCCTCGGCCATTGCAGCCAGCAAAGCCGGTGTCCGGTTTGCCTTTGGTTCGGATCCCGGTGTTTTTCCTCACGGCGAGAATGCCCGTGAGTTCGCGGAACTGGTGAAAGCGGGACTGTCTCCGCAGCAAGCCATCACGGCGGCTACCAGCGCTGCAGCCAAAGTGCTGCGCCGGGATTCCGAGATTGGAACCATTGAAACCGGCAAATTCGCAGACATCATTGCAGTTGCAGGAAGTCCCATCGAAGATGTGCAACAACTCGAGCATGTAATCTGGGTGATGAAGGGTGGAAAAGTGCATTTGAACTTGAATTAGGAAACTCTGATTTATTCAGAGATCCCCAGAATCAGGGTTCATAACGGGAGCGCAATTTGACAACTTTTCAACCGGGCAGAATTCAGGCCAAAGCGATTTTGCAGTGCATCGCACTGGCCGGATCATTTGTTTTCTTCTGCAGTGTGCAGCCGCTTCGGGCTGAAACAAGCGATGCAAACCCCAGCTCAACCACCAGTGCAAACCCCGGCGCAATCGTAAGTGCGGAAACCTTTGCCTCCTGGTTCCAGACAGTTTCCAACTGGGGGCGCTGGGG
>JBGTHE010000121.1:0-2374 GCA_041746335.1 Lysobacterales bacterium
GCTTTTTCGATTGAAACCCTGACGCTGCTGCAGGAAGGCCAGTTAGTGAAAGCGGGCCTGAATATCGCGCTGACTGTGTTGAGCTGTTTACTGGCCGTATGGGCGGGCTACCTGCTAGGGCGCACGCTCCACTCCCTACAATGATTGCGGTCTGGAGCCACTGTTGCTGAAAGGCTGCAAACTCGTTGCTTTGACCTAGGGCAATCCTGCCGCGCAGACGGTACAATGCTGCGTTTTCCAAAACTGGATTGACGAAGATCATGTTAGACCCCCAGAAACTCAGAGTGGACCCACAGGGCGTGGCTGATGCTTTGGCTCATCGTGGCTATACCCTGAATGTGACTGACTGGAGTGCACTGGAGGAGCAACGCAAGCAACTGCAGTTGCGAATGCAGGAATTGCAGAACCAGAAAAACCAGCAGGCCAAACAGATTGGCCAGGCCAAGTCCCGTGGCGAAGACATTCAACCCTTGCTGGACCAGGTCAAAGACCTCGGCGATGCGCTGACCGATGCCGAAAACTGCTTCGCGGATGTTCATGCCCGGCAGACAAACTGGGCGCAGGATATGCCGAATCTGGCCCTGCCAGAAGTGCCCTTAGGTAAAAGCGAAGCTGATAACCAGGAACTGCGCAAATGGGGCGAGCCCACCCAGCTGGACTTCAAAGCCCGTGACCATGTGGAGCTGGGCGAACTGAATGGCCTGCTAAATGCAGAAGCCGCGGCCAAATTATCCGGAGCCCGATTCACGGTCCTGCGCGGGCCTTTGTCGCGACTGCACCGGGCGCTGGCCCAATTCATGCTCGATGTGCATACCCAGGAGCATGGTTACACCGAGGTTTACCTGCCTTACCTGGTCAATGCCGAAACCATGACCGGTACGGGCCAGCTACCCAAGTTTGCCGAAGACGCTTTTGCCACCACCGACGAACCGCCGCGCTATCTGGTGCCAACCGCTGAAGTGCCCATGACCAATCTGGCAGCGGATCAGATCATCGATGCCGCTCAGCTCCCCTGGAAACTTACCGCGCAAACCCCGTGTTTTCGGCGAGAAGCTGGTTCTTACGGGCGCGATACACGCGGTATGATCCGCCAGCATCAATTCGAGAAAGTGGAGTTGGTGCAGATCGTACAGCCCGAGTATTCAACGGCCGCCCTCGATGAATTAACCGGCCATGCGGAAACCATTTTGCAGCGTTTGGAATTGCCTTATCGCGTGGTGCTGCTGTGCACCGGCGATATGGGTTTTGCCGCGGCCAAAACTCATGACCTGGAAGTATGGTTGCCTGGCCAGAATGCCTATCGGGAAATTTCGTCCTGCAGCGTCTGTACCGATTTCCAGGCTCGCCGCATGAAAGCCCGCTACCGCAACCCGGAAACCGGCAAACCGGATTGGGTGCACACCTTGAATGGCTCAGGCCTGGCCGTGGGACGGACGCTGATTGCCGTGATGGAAAATTACCAGCAACAGGATGGTTCAATCCGGATTCCGGATGTCCTCAAACCGTATATGGGAGGCCTGCAACTGATACGACCCGCCTGAGCATAGGATTTTTGCACGAAAAAAAGGCCCGCACTGCGGGCCTTTTTACTGCTACAAATTTTGATCAATCGTCGCCGAAACCGAAACCCAGCAGGGCCAACAGATTGTTGAACAGGGCGAAAATATCAGCCAGCAAACCGGTTGCCGCCAGGATGTAGTTTGTTTGACCACCTCGAACGATCATCTGCGTTTGCCAGATGATCCAGCCACTGGCCAACAGGATAACCATGGTCGACAGAGCCAGCGCCAGCGCGGGGATGGCCAGGAAATAATTGAGCACAAATGCGCCGATAATCGCCAGGGTACCTACACCCAGGAAAGCGAACCAGCCGCTGAAATCACGTTTGGTTGTCATCGCGTAGGCCGACAAGCCAAAGAATATAGCGGCAGTCAGGCCAAATGAGGCCGCGACCAGTTCGCCACCGTTGCCGTAACGATACAACATGGCATCGACATTGGCGCCCGTAAAAATACCCAGGAAGCCGGCGAAGCCGAACGCCACCAGCAAGCCCATAGAACTGTTTCGCGTGGCATGGATGGCATAGGAAAATGCGAATATGCCAATCAGGAAAGGCCAGAATCCAATGCGCCAATGCATGGTCTGGGCAAGCCAGGCCGTTCCGGCGCCGGCAATAAACAACAAAGCGAGCAGAGCGTAGGTGTTGCGTAATACCCGATTGACCGTCACTGTCGGCAATGCGGTTGTATTGGAAACTTGGAAAGTCGAGTTACTCATCGGTGCTGTTTACTCCTGTACAAGCGGTACGGCAATAATACCCGAAAAATTTTGCCTGTAATACCCATATTGTGACAACGGAAAGCAATTCAAGTTT
>JBGTHE010000122.1:0-1607 GCA_041746335.1 Lysobacterales bacterium
CTGCGCGTAATGTTGTGATCACGGTCCGCTGCCCCCTAGGTTGGAGCGCGCGCGCCCGTCGGACAGCAGCACTGCTAGCGCCAGCGCCAGCACAAGGCTGCACGTAAACGTGCGAAGCGGGTAGTCGACAAGCGAATGGAACAAAGGGACGCACACCGATACCAAGGCCGCTCGCCGCCAAGAGTCGGCAGGTGACCGGCGACGCAACACTTGTGCAGCCGCAACCGCTATGACGCCGATGACCGCACCCATCAGCGCCAATGCCGGGAAGCCCCCTTCCATGGTGTTCTGCAGCAGGTCGTTGTGACCATGGTTCGCATAGGTGAATTCGCCCAACGACTCCAGTGGCTCGAACTGGGCGTACACCGGGCGGAACGTGCCCAAGCCACTGCCCCACGGCAAATAGGCTCTCAACACCCTCCAGCTGATTTCGAGATACTGCCAGCGTAGGTCGCCAAGCATATCGCTGCTGAAGCGCTGGACGAGCCGATCGGATGCAAAATACCCGGCCGCCAAGGTCGCAATTGCCAAAGGGATCAACGCGTTTCGACGGGTGGCGTAGGCACGGGTTTCGCCACCCCCCAGAGCCCACAGGGCGGCAATGGCGGAGAGAAATGCCAGCACCGATCCTACTCGAGAGAAACTGAGTGCCGCCGCCAGCAGCATTGCCACGATCGCTGCGTCCCAGGCCAAGCCGAAGCCCATGGCTTTCCTCTCTCGTGCCTGCCGGCTAGCAGCGAACGCAAACGGCAGCAACATGGCCATCAGCGTCGCATAGTGGTTTCGGTTCTCGAAGAGTCCATTCGCTCCAGTGGTGTCGGGCTTGATGCTCGCTTGGGCAAATCCGTACAGTGCCATCGGCACTGCGACAGCCACTGCCAGCTTCAGCAGCCCTATCCGCGCGCCGGCCGTCACGATCGTGCACAGCATCCACATCGCCACGAAACAGAGCAGTGCCAGCATCACTCGAATTGTCCCCCAGCGGTCGAGCGTCATGGGCATCCAGTGCGGGTCAAGCCCGGCACTGCGCAATTCCGCGAGGACTTCGGCCCGTTGCGGCATCTCCGCGAAAACCGCGGCCGGAAGAGGCATCAATTGAAGCGCTCCTAGAGCCAGACCCCCAATCAAAATCCAGAAGGTCACCTTCTGCAGGCGATTCAGCGCGGACGGGCTCCAACGCAGCAAAGACAAGGCCAACGCAAGCAAGGCGATCACATGTACCAGTGAATCACCCTTTCCTTTTGCTTCTCCCCCGAAAGTCATCGCGGTCAGCAACAGCGCTCCGGCGGCCGCTAGCGACACGCGCGACCACCAATCGGAGTAGGTGGGGTGATCCATGTCCCGCGACCCTGGCATCATGGCCATGGTTGCGGCCAGAGCATTTGATTGTGGCGAAGGCGCATATCGGCATTCGCCGTCGTCATCTGTGCATCTCCTGTATTTCCATCGAGTCGAATGCCATACGTCCCGACAGGCGTCGCTCGCTGAGATTGCGCCCCTCGTGTACCAACTCCAGACGCTGTGTCGGGCAAAAGGGAGGTACTTCGAACAATTCCGTGAAACTCCGCCATGCGCGCGTGCGCGATGGTAATTCCAATCGAGCAATC
>JBGTHE010000123.1:0-10437 GCA_041746335.1 Lysobacterales bacterium
CAATTCCGTTCACGCCCGAGTTCACCGCCAACGTGGGCCTGACGTTCGATTTTGCTCTCGGATCGCTGCCGGGTTTCGTGCGGGCAAACTGGCTCTACGTCGGCGACAAGGAGCCGCTGACCCTCGACTTCCCTGCGTTCCAGTATCCGAATGGGATACCGTTTGACATCGGTAACTACGACCAGACCGATCTGCGGGTCGCACTGGACGTTACGGATCAGGTGCGCGTCGAAGCGTTTGCCACCAACCTGTTCGATGAGTTCGGGATCACCTCGACCAGCACCACCGGCGGTCTGGGTTACCCGTTCATCACGACGATCCGGCCGCGCACCATCGGCGCGACGCTGCGCTGGCGTTTTTAAAGCAGAAGCAGCCCACGGGCGACGGCAAATCAGGATAAGGTCATCACGATCATCCAGTAAACGCGTGGCCGGCGAAGATGTATTCCAGGCATAAAAAAGCCAGCGCCCGAGGACGCTGGCTTTTCGTGCATGGGGGGCGCTGCGTTACTGCGCCCCCTGGCGTCAGAATTGGTAACGCAGGCTCACACCGTACCAGCGTGGCTCCGTGTAGGCCACTTCATTGCAGCCGCAAAGTGTCGCCAGGTCGAAGCCGATGGTGCCGGCCCGCTCGTCGGTGAGGTTCTGGAACATCAGCGACGCCTCCCAGTTGTCATCCGCACTGTACCAGGTCAGCCGGCTGTTCCACAGCCAGTAGCTGTCGAACTGGTCGGCGTCGAAGTTGCGGAGGTTGTAGTAAAAGCTGTCGGAATACTCGACATCGCCCTGGATAGCCAACCGGCCGCCCAGCGCAGGCCATTCGTACCGGACTATGCCAGCTGCCTGCCATTCAGGCGAGTAGGTTGGTTGCACGTCCATTGGCGGCAGCGGCGAGCCGATGCGCAGCGGCACATCCTTAACGGTAGCGTCGAGATAGGAAGCCGCCAGCAGCACGTCCCAGCCCTCGGCAGGTGACATCTGCAGCTCGACCTCGGCGCCGTAAGTCTCCGCGTCCGCGTTCACGACAACACCACTCACGCCAGTGAACAGGAAAGCCTGGTAGTCATCGTAATCGTAGTAGAACGCGGTGGCATTCAGCCGACCCCGTCCGTCCATGATGGTCGCCTTGAAACCGCCTTCCAGCGAGGTCAGCACTTCCTCGCCGTACGGCAGCGTGCTGTCGGGGAACGGCAGCCCGCCAGGAATCGGCGCGTTGAAACTGCCGGCCTTGATACCGCGATTAACGCCCGCGTAGAGCAGCAGGTCGTCGGTCGCCCGGTAATCGAGCTGCAGCTTGCCGGCCCACAGGTTGTCATCGGTGTCGTCGACAAACGGCTGGGCGCGGGCCGAGAACAGGAACGGTCCGTTGTTGATCTGGTCGGTTCCCTGCGAGATGAAAAACGGCTGGTCCATGAAGAAGTCCTTTTCCTCCTTCATGACGCGCAGGCCCGTAATCAGGATTAGCTGGTCGGTCAGGTCGAATTCGTACTGGCCGAACAGCGAGTAGGAATCGGTCTGCATGTCGGCGATAACACCGATGTCCACGCCCGGCTGAGGAAATCCCGCGAACAGAACCGGCAAACTGTTCACCGGTGCTTTCAGGCCATTGTCCGAGAAGTTGTCAATGGTCAGGTAATAGAAGCCCGCCACCCAGCGCGAACGGTCGGCCTCACCGTGAAGGCGAAATTCCTGCGTGAACGTCTGGGCGTCCAGGCCCTGGTAGTTGACCAGCTGGTTGACTGGCGCCGCATCCACGTCCAGGAACAGCTTCTTCTCGAAGTCCTTGAAATCCGTAATCGACACAAACTCCAACGATTCCGACAGGTCCCAGGAGAACTTGGCGTTGATGCCCATGGATTCCACCTCGCCCTGCTCGTGGAACGCGAAGTCGCCGGAGAAGGTGAAGTCGTCGCCGTCAGGGTCGATGTAGCCGAAGAAATCTCCGCCGGGTACCGGCCGCCCGAAGGGTGGGCCTAGCGAGCCGGAATTGCCCTGATCGGAACCGCCATCGGATCCATCCGCGGCGATGGTTGCACGGGTTTCACCCGGCGTTACGTCTAAGACGTTTACCAGTTCGCCATTCTCATCCAGCACGCCGATGGTTGCTTTCGACTGATAAGGACTGGTCGAGACTCTTGAACGCGAATAGTTGAACGACACATCGAGCTGCGAATCCTCGCTGGTCTCGAACATCAGGCTCAGCCGGCCGCCAAACGTATCGTCGGTGCCGAGATCGGCGCCGGCGCCCGGGCCGGGCGAGTTGCTGTCAGACGCGCCAAACGTTGCCGCGCCAACCGCTGCGAACGGGTAGATATTTTTCAAATAGCCCTCCTGGTCGTTGTAGCGGAACGCCGCGCGGGCTGCCACCTTGTCGCTCAGGCCGCCGCCGATGGCGCCTTCAAGTGTGTACTGCTGCGCGTGGGCTGGCGTGTCGAAGTAGCCGACCGTGCCGTCGACGTAACCCTCGGTCTCAAACGTCGGCTTGCGCGTAACGTAGTGGATCAAGCCCCCGGTCGCGTTGCGGCCGAACAGCGTGCCCTGCGGACCCTTGAGGATTTCCACGCGTTCCAGGTCGTAAATGGCGAAGTTCTGGCCCTGGGCAACGGCGACATAACCTTCGTCGACATACACGGCGTTTGGTGCTTCGACCACGTCGTTGTAATCATTCTGGGACACACCCCGGATGGTGAACTGGGCATTCTGCCCACCCATGCTGCCGCCGTAGTGCACACCCGGGGTGATTGATGCCACGTCCTTGCTGTCTTCGATGCCCAGCGCGCGCAGCTGGTCACCCGTGAAAGCAACTACTGAGATGCCGACATCCTGCAGGCTCTGTTCGCGCTTCTGCGCGGTCACAATTACCTCTTCCAACACTTGCGCGGCCGCAGTGCCGCTCATTGCGAGGAAGACAGCCAGGGCTGCGCCTCTTGTGATTCTTCTTCGTATCATCATGAGACTCCTTGTTCTTTATGTGGGAACGCCAGAGAACATTGAAACTAACTGGAATCGAAGCACCAGACTTTGGCGCCGATCATAGCAAAACCATCCGCATGCGGTTATCGGCCTCGCTGATCCGATATTCTGAGGCTCCGGGGGAAAGTCCCTTGCAATTAGTACTGCTTTGGGCGCATCAGTCCGCAGGCGGTATGTTCGCATTCAGCCGAAAGAGGTTCATCGGGTCGAACTTCTTCTTGATCTCGCGCAGGCGCTTGAAGTGGCCACGATAGGTCTCCTCCACCCACGCCTGACCGTCATCGCCGTAGCTGTCTATATTCAGATAGGCGCCGCCGTGCTGGGCATAGTCGTCGCGCATCTGGTTCCAGGACTGGCGGGTCCACGCCCGGTAGTTGGCGTCATCGGCAGCATCCAGCCAGGTGACGTTGTACTCCATCAGGTAGGACCAGTTGCGACCAGGGAAGGCCATCTTGTCGGCCGGGACGCGTTGACTCACACCATTGAGGTAATGCAGCACCAGCGGGCAAATTTTGGCTTGCTCGGGACGTCCCAGAAAGTGATCCACCAGCGTGTCGGCCATGGCGTCGTCCATGCGGTCCATATACAGCGCTTTCCAGTAACCTCGGACTTCGCCGTAGGGCAGATAAGGATCGAACATCTGCTGGATGTCGACGAAGCGCATGGGCCCACTGCCGTCCAGCAGCATTGGAGCCAGTTCGCGCAGAGGCTGGACACAACGCTCGCCTTCCTCGACTGTGCCGTAGTACACGCCGCAGGGGATCACCACGTCCTCGCCGTGGAACTCCGGCGGGAAGTTATCGACCTCGGGAATGGTCCAGAAGAAGAACTCGGTGGTGAATTCGTCGGGTGCCGTGGCCATGAAATCGCGCCAGCCCTTCAGCACCTCGCGCGCATGTTTGGCAGCGTAAATCGGATTGCACACGAATACCTGGGGCTCAATCGGATGGGCGCGGAATTCGAAAGTGACCACCACGCCAAAGTTTCCACCACCACCACGCACCGCCCAGAACAGATCGGGATTTTCGGTTTCGCTGGCGCGCACAAATTTGCCGTCCGGAGTCACCATCTCGACCGCGAGCAGATTGTCGATCGACATGCCGAGCTTGCCCCGCAGCCAGCCATAACCACCACCGGTGGTCAGCCCCGCCACGCCGGTGGTGGACACAACGCCACCCGGGCAAGCCAGGCCCAGTGCCGAAGTCTCGTGATCCACATCGCCCAGCGCGCAGCCACCGCCGACCCAGACAACGCGCGCTTTCGGATCAATACGTACCGAGTTCATCAGGCCAAGGTGGATCATCAGCCCACCGTCGCAGACGGCGTTGCCGGCAATACCGTGCCCGCCGCCGCGGACCGCGGTCAGCAAACGGTGCTCGCGCGCCAGGTTGACGCACTGGATCACGTCAGCCACGCCGGTACAGCAAACAATCAGCGCCGGACGCTTGTCGATCATGCCATTGAAAACGCCGCGTGCTGCGTCGTAGCCCTCACTTTCGGTCGTGAGAACCTGACCGCGCACCGCCGCCCTGAAAGCGTTGAGTGCCGTATCGTCGAGGGTTATTGTGGATTGGTCGAGAGTTGTGATTTGGATCATGCAAAGCCTCCACGGGCATTTAATGGCCAGACCAGGCGGGCCGGCAGACAGGAATCATGGCAAGTCACCATCCGCACATCAATTCGAAAGATTGGCCTTCGACATTACTTTGGATTATGGCATTGTCGCAACTGCAAACATCATCCGGAATAATTCTGAGAGGAGCAAGTCTCATTCAAGGCAGTTATTGCTTGCGGCCCAGAATTCAATGCGGAACGGGACGGTCCCGTGCTAGTGTTCCCTCCAGTGCCTGATAGCGGCTACGGTGCCGTTACGCTGGCGCCTGACTCATGCGATCTGATAGTGGGCGGATCGGTCTGCCAGACAGCTCTCCAGTGAAGGAAACAGCGAATGAAGCAGTCAGTGACAACCTCGCAGTGGAACTCCATTCTTTTTACAATTTCGCTTGTGGTCATATTGCTTGGAGGCTGCGGCGAATCTGACGCGCCGGAATCGAACGAACTTCGTATCGGCGCGCTGGTTCCGCATACGGGTATTGCGGCTTCGGTCGGGCCGGAAGTGATGCGGGGTATCGAGTATGTGTTGAAGGAGGCCGGCTACGCTGTTGATGGCGTCGCGGTTGTGCTGATCGATGAGGATGAAGGCGACAATCCGGCCAACGCGGTGATGCGGGTGCGCAAGCTGGTGGAGGAGGACGGCGTCGATGTCGTGATCGGTCCCATGTTGGCCCACACCAGTGCAGCGGTTGCGCCTTATCTGCAGAGTCAGGGCGTTCCGCACCTGCCTTGGGGAATGGCAGATTCTTCGAGCAGCCCACATTCGGTCTACACTGCCGGGACTGGAAAGGGCAACGGCCATGTGGCCGGCGAGTTTGCCGCCACCGAACTGGCTGCAAAAAAAGCCGCCATTCTGGTGATGGACTACGCTCTGGGTCACCAGATGCGGGACGGCTTTCGCGATGGTTTTGAGGCTTCCGGAGGTTCCGTAGTGAGCACCCAGTTACTGCCTTTGGGAGCCAGTGACCTCGCACCGTATTTTGAGGGCATCGGTGAGGCGGACGTTCTGGCCGTGTTAATGGTCAACCCCACAGATTTTGCTTTTGTGCGGCAATATCACGAGTTCGGCCTCACCCAACCGGTCGTTTTTATCTCCGCGCAACCCCAGGAAGAGCCATTGCTCACTCAGATGGGTGAGGATGTCGTCGGAATGTATGGCGTGACCATGTACGCGCCTGCCATTGACACCGCTGAGAACCAGGCTTTCGTAAAGCGCTTTCGCGAGCACTTCGATCGCGACCCGGGGATCGCCACCGTTCATGCGGGCGTGTGGACAACGGCCATGGTGCTCGAAGCCGCGCGCGAAAGCGGCTCCACCGACCGTCGCGCACTCTCCGCGGCGTTGCAGGGCATCAGCGGCTTCGACACCCCAGCGGGGGCTCTGTCCATTACCGCAGATCGCATGGGCGTCCATGACGTGTTTGCATTCAGGGCGGAAGCACACCAAGACGGAGTCCGCTGGAATGTGGTGAAACGGTACCCGGCGGTTAAACCTGCGTACTGAGGAAGTGAACCCTGTTTGTGCGGGGGTGATCTCCGGGAACGCTAAGCGCTCGGGGCGATCGGATTGATGGAAGACATTCTGCGCTATCTTTTGAGCGGGCTCAGTTACGGCATGCTGCTGTTCCTGATCGCCTGCGGCCTTTCTCTGATTCTCGGTGTCATGGGCATCCTCAACCTCGCCCACGGGTCGCTTTACATGATCGGTGCCTACGTGGGACTGAGCCTGGTACAACAGTGGGAAGTCCCCTGGCTGCTGGCGCTGCTTGCTGCAGGGGCCGTTGCCGCCCTGGTCGGCCTGATCATGGAGCGGCTCCTGCTGCGCCGCCTGCATCGGAGTTACAACCAGCAAGTGCTGCTGACTCTGGGCCTGGTCTACATTTTCGGCAACGCGGCGCTGTGGATCTGGGGAAGTTTTCCGCTGTCGGGCAAGCCACCCGCCTTTCTTTCCGGATCGATAAATCTCGGTCGTTACGATTTTCCTGTTTACCGGCTGGCCTTGCTGGTGTTCGGATCGGCAGTCGCGGCAGGACTCGTCTGGCTGCAGAATGGAACGCGGGCTGGCGCAATCGTTCGAGCGGGCATGCACGATCGCGACATGGTACTGGCACTGGGGATCAACTATCCCCTGGTTTGTAGCGCCGTGTTCCTGCTCGGTGCCTTCCTGGCAGGACTGGCGGGCCTGATTGGGGCACCGTTACTGGGAGCCAACTGGAACATGGCCTTTCCGGTGCTTTTATCGGCGATGATCGTGGTGGTGATTGGCGGTCTGGGGCGAATTGAGGGAACCCTGCTGGGCGCATTGCTGATCGGTCTGTTTGACACGCTGGGCCGAATCTTCTTTCCGGACCTTGCCATGTTCACGATTTACGCGGTGTTCGTTGCCGTATTGCTGTGGCGACCTGCAGGTCTGTTGGGACGGGTTGCTATCGAAGATGCGTCGCCACCCGTCGGGTTACGGATCGCACCTGCAACGAGCCGGTCAAAGAGCGCAATGCGGCGCTACGCTTTCGTGGCGGCTCCAGCAATCGCCCTTTTTCTCGCACCCTGGTTCGTGTCCGGCCACCTGCTGAACATGCTCACCGAGATCTGCATTTTTGGTGTTTTCGCCCTCAGCCATAACGTGCTTTTCGGGCAAACCGGGCTGTTCTCGCTTGGGCACGCCGCATTTTTCGGGATGGGTGCCTATCTTGCCGGCAGCCTGATGGTGCATCAGGGTGTGACGAATTTCTGGCTGATGGCGTGGATTCTCGTGCCAGTCATTGCTGCTTTTGCGGCGCTTGCGGGTCTGGTTGCGCTGCGCACCCGCGGCGTTTATTTCCTTTTCGTAACGCTCGCCATTGGCGAACTGTTGACTTCGGTCGCGCTGAAGTGGGTGAGTGTCACTGGCGGCAGCAATGGTCTTTACGGCATCCCCTATCCGGATGTTGGTTTCGCGGCGCCCGGGGCGTTCAGCTTTTATTTTCTGGTATTGGGAATTCTGGGTTTCACCGCGTTCGTTTTACATCGCCTCTCGCGTTCACCTCTGGGTATGGCATTGCAGGGAATTCGCGACAACGAGCGGCGCATGCAGCACCTAGGCTACGACACGCAGGCCGTCAAACTGCTCGCCTTCGTGATTGCCGGCGTGTTCGCCGGAATCGCTGGCGCACTTTATGCGTCGTATTCAACCACTGTCGTGCCCTCCTACCTCGGCGCGATGATGTCCACTCTGGTCATGTTGATGGTCATCCTGGGAGGGGCCCAGCATTTCCATGGGCCCCTTTTAGGAGCGGCGTTGATCATCTGGTTGCGATTCGCCGTCGGTTCCACGGTTCCGGCCTGGTGGGACATGATTCTGGGTACGGTGTTCGTGCTCACCGTATGGTGGCTGCCTGGTGGGCTCGCTTCGCTGGAAAGCCGGTTTCGGAGAAGTCCGCGATGATACCGGTGTTGAAGCTCGAGGGCGTCTCGCGACGGTTTGGAGGCAACGAGGTGCTGCGCGATCTGGACCTGAGCCTGAATTCTGGCGAGCGGGTCGCCATTATCGGTCCGAACGGAGCAGGAAAGAGTACGGTGTTCAACCTGGTCAGCGGGCAGCTGCCGGTCTCGAGTGGACGCATTTGGCTGGACGGCAGTGACATAACCGCTGCTTCGCCGCAGCACCGTGTGCGGCTCGGGATCGGCAGGTCCTTCCAGCTTACCTGTCTGCTTACCGGGTTGAGCGTGCAAGAGAACATGCTGGTCGCGTTGCACGGGCGTCGCGGTTCGCGTTTTCAACCTTCACGTGGCTCGATCGCATACCCCAGCCTTATGGCACGTGCGGAGGAATTGCTGCACTCAGTGGACCTGTGGAACCAGCGCGGGGAGTACGCCTCGCAACTGTCCTACGGAGAACAGAAAAAACTCGAGGTGGCTATGACCCTTGCCCTGGAGCCGCGTCTCCTGCTGCTCGACGAACAGACGGCCGGCCTCTCTGCGGGTGAAGTGCATTCTTTCATGCAGCAAATCCGAACCCTGGTCACCGACACCACACTGCTGTTCACAGAGCACGACATGGATGTGGTGTTCGGACTCGCCGGGCGCATCGTGGTGCTTTACTACGGGCACATCATCGCCGCAGGGCGGCCTGAGGAAATTCGGGCCGATCCCCAGGTCCGGGAAATTTACCTCGGCGCGCAAGAGGGGCTTGGCGATGGCGCCTGAGCTGCAGTTGAGGGACATCCACACCTACTACGGTGAACACTACGTTCTGCAGGGGGTGTCGCTGGAAATTCCAGCCCGCAGCGTCACTGCCTTGCTGGGCAGGAACGGTGCCGGCAAGACAACCTGCATGCACTCCATCATTGGATTCACCCCGCCACGCTCGGGCAGCATTCTTCACCGCGGGCGGCGTATCCATGGTTTGGCCCCGTTTCGAATAGCCCGTTCGGGCATTGCGTTGGTGCCTCAGGGCAAGCGACTGTTCCCGGCGCTGAATGTGCGCGAAAGCCTGGAACTTGCCGCCCGGGGTTCAGGCTGGAACAAGGATCGGGTATTTGAGCTGTTTCCCGTATTGCGCGAACGGCAACAACTGCCGTCAACTCTGCTGAGCGGTGGAGAGCAGCAGATGCTGTCCCTGGGCCGCGCGTTAATGACCAACCCGACACTGCTGCTGATTGATGAGATCAGCGAAGGCCTTGCGCCGATCATTGTGCGTGAACTCGCCAAGGTGCTTGCAAGCCTCAGCGGCGAAGGTATGACCATCCTTCTGGCCGAACAGAACCTGGAACTTGCCTTGTCTGTGGCCGATACCGTTTGTGTCGTGAACACTGGCTGTGTAGCGCATTTCGGGCCGGCCGCCCCGTTCAGGACGGACCGGAAACTTCAGTCGAAACTCCTCGGCGTGGAAGGCTGAAGCAGGGCGGTTCAGGCGTAGTTATATTGATGCGCCATGTCCGCAGCCCGCGCGCCTCGCTCATGGGCGGCTCGACCGACCACGAACACCTCGTCCTTATCCTTTGTGGGCTCGATGCCGATCAAACGGTATCCGGCCTTGATGTGTTCGCGCTCTTCCGGTTTCAGGGGGAATTCGCGCTCCGCCGGGTCGTCCGCCTGCCGCAGTAACCCGCCGTTGCCGCCCACGCACCACTGGTAATACTTAAGATGCGTGAACGGGTGCACGCCTTTGGGCAGCATCGGTGCCATCAGTGCGAACAAGCCGTCATATGCCGGCTTGACCTTCCAGTACAGTTCGATCGCTTCGTCCTCGCGTCCGTCCAGCAGGTTCTGGAGATATTCGACTGCGTAGCGTTGTCCGGTCGATTGCAGCGCCTCCTGCGTCCATGCGCCGCTCCATTGCATTCCGTAATGCCGGACCAGCCAGGGCGCGATGCCGAGGTGGACGCCACCGATCAGCAGCCGGTCGTGCAGTCGTTCGCACAGTTGGTAGGCGACCGGCAGGTCCAGTGTCGCCATCAGCTTGACAGCGACCACGTTGGGCAGGTCGGCGAGACGGTCGAAGACGTCTATCGCGACATTGCTCGGGTGCAGGTTCTGAAACTGCTGCCCGCCGGTTGCCCACAAGCAAACGCCCAGACTCGTGTGTTCAATCAGGTCGCGGTACCAGGCGTAAAGCGCGTCTTCGGTCTCGGCGTGGAATGTCGGGAATGGATGGATCAGCACATGACTGAGGCCGGCTTCGGCGGCGTCCTCGAGTACGGCGCGCTGCATTTCGGGCATGGGCTCGACCACGACAGTGCTGACCAGGATATCGTCACCGGCCTCGTCGGCGGCGATGCGATAGAACGCCCGGCGCTCGTCGCGGCTGAGCGCCAGCGGCACCGCGAATGCCGAGAAAAAGCCGTGTGCAATGC
Organism: Lysobacterales bacterium; assembly: GCA_041746335.1. Classification (GTDB taxonomy): domain Bacteria; phylum Pseudomonadota; class Gammaproteobacteria; order Xanthomonadales; family SZUA-36; genus JAWXBM01. Next base: position 10,421 of record JBGTHE010000123.1, read on the forward strand.
TTTGACGGATATCGAGG
>JBGTHE010000124.1:0-2781 GCA_041746335.1 Lysobacterales bacterium
ATGTAGGCAAGTGATGGCTTCGCCAAAGCATGATAAATCTGGCTGGTGATGAGCTTGGCCGCCTCGCCTGGCCAGGCGGGCGGCAGCAGTTCCTCGGGTAGTGGTGTATCACGCAGCAATACTCGCCGGTAATCGTGTACCAGCAAAGTTCGGGCGATGAAGGCTGAAGAATCCGGCAGCTGGCCTCCCCCGCTGACCAGCTTTTGCAAAGGCTCAAACCACTTGATGAATTGCCGGTAAGCTGCTGAAACTTCATCAAGTTTCCAGCAGCTCTGAACCATTTCCCTGACCATCCGGAATGAGGTTACCGGGGCGGTATCCGCTTCCATTAAAAGCACCTGGTCGCTGGCACCGAATTCTTCGAGGGTTTCCAGCAAGGTTTGATCGCTATCGCCGGGCCGGGCGAATGTACCGGGCGAAATGGCCCTGAAGCCCTGCCACCAGAGACTGCGTCTGAGCCCGTCCCGGTTTTCTTCAGGCACCGTCAGTGGCATCAGAATCTGCCATCTGCCATGCCATTCCTTGTGATCCATTGCGTAGATGCGCCGCGCAGCGCGCTCGTATTCGTGAAGACCAAACGGACTGAAACGGTAGTAGCTGCGCCTGCCCACACGCTCGGACTCCAGCCAGCCGTCCCTTACCAGCCGAAACACAGAAGTTCGCACCAATCGGGGATTTACCCCCAGAGCATCCAGGCTTTCAAGCAGACTCCCCAACCAGATCACATTGCCATGCTGTGAAACCACGTCTCCAAACAGGCTCACAATCAGCGAGGTGGTGCGCATCGGTTTACGCGCGCGGAAACCAGTGATGAGCTTGCGGACGACGGGAGGATGTATGTCAGTCTTCATAATGATACATTTGTGTTCATGTTTCGTAGTTTTTGTGTATCATGTTTTATCACAACAACGGGCTCTCTCGCAGGAAAAATTCATGAGGCTGAAGAGTTATATCGCCGGTACATGGCAGGAAGGCCGGAATCAGGCTGACAGTGAAGGCATCGAGCTTCGTGACGCCAGTAGCGGTAAATCGCTGTGTTTCGTGAGCAGTGCCGGCCTGGATTTTCAATCCGCCGTTTTTCATGCCAAGAGCGTGGGAGGACCGGCTCTGCGCCGCCTGACTTTTCACCAGCGCGCAACCGCACTGAAATCGCTGGCCAAGCATTTGCTGGCCAATAAAGAAAAATTGTATGAGGTATCAGCTCAAACCGGGGCCACGCGAGCCGATAGCTGGGTAGATATCGAAGGGGGCATAGGCACCCTGTTCAGCTATGCCAGCATGGTGGCCCGCGAATTGCCCAACGATGTTGTGATGGTAGAAGGCGACATGGAACGGCTGTCTGCAAAGGGTTCGTTTGTGGGCCGGCACATACTCTGCTCCAAGCCTGGGGTAGCAGTGCACATCAACGCCTTCAACTTTCCGTGCTGGGGTATGTTGGAAAAAATAGCCCCCAGCCTGGCGGCCGGTATGCCGGTGATCGTCAAACCGGCAACCCCCAGCGCATTTCTGGCAGAGGCTCTGATGCGGGAAATCGTCGGCAGTGAAATTTTTCCCGAAGGCAGTATTCAGATGATCTGCGGCAGCGCAGGGGACCTGCTTGATCACCTGAACGAACAGGACGTGGTGACATTTACAGGCTCGGCTGCCACCGGGCGAAAGTTGCGCACGCACCCCAATGTCATCGAGCACTCCATTCCATTCACCATGGAAGCCGATTCACTCAATTGTGCCATCCTCGGCGCCGCAGTCAGCCCGACCGATCCCGAGTTCGAATTGTTCATCAAGGAAGTGGCGCGTGAGATGACTTCCAAAGCGGGCCAGAAGTGCACCGCAATCCGGCGCGCAATCGTTCCGCGCGAGCGGATCGAGGAAGTTTCCAGGGCCCTGCAGGAACGTTTAAACAAAGTCGCACTGGGTAATCCGGCCACTGAAGGCGTGAAAATGGGCCCCCTGGTTGGCCGCGATCAGGCCGAAGACGCTTGGTCCAAACTGGAAATACTCAAGCACGAATGCGCTGTGCTGCTTGGGGGAGAACGTGATTTTCCCCTGCTCGACTGCGACAACTCATCCGGCGCGTTTTTCCCCATTACTTTGCTGCACTGTGATCAGCCTTTCGAACAGCGCCTGGTGCACGAAGTCGAAATCTTCGGGCCTGTCAGTACCCTGATGGCTTACGACACTATCGAAGATGCGATTGCATTGGCACGCCTCGGCAGAGGCAGTCTGGCTGCTTCCTTGTTTACCTATGACGATGCCGAAGCGCGTCAGGTGATTCTCGCAACGGCGCCCTGGCACGGACGGATGCTGGTGATCAATCGGGATTGCGCCGCAGAATCCACCGGCCATGGCTCACCCATGCCCGCGCTGCTGCATGGCGGACCGGGTCGCGCCGGCGGCGGTGAAGAGCTGGGCGGGATACGGGCGGTTAAGCATTACATGCAGCGCACTGCAGTACAGGGATCGCCCACCACGCTGATGGCGATCAGTGGTGAATATCACCCCGGCGCTGTGACGCGTGGCGACCTCGTCCATCCGTTCAAAAAGCATTTTGAGGATCTGCTGATTGGCGAGTCACTGCTCACGCATCGTCGCACCGTTACCGAAGCCGACATCGTCAATTTCGGTTGTGTCAGTGGTGATCATTTTTACGCGCATTTTGATGAAATTGCGGCACGGGATTCGATGTTTGGCAAACGCGTGGCTCACGGCTATTTTGTGATTTCTGCTGCAGCCGGGCTGTTTGTTGAGCCCTCTCCCGGCCCGGTGATTGCCAATTACGGT
>JBGTHE010000125.1:0-2433 GCA_041746335.1 Lysobacterales bacterium
AATCCAGTGGCCTTGAAATGATCCAGCCAGAGGCAGATGAAGTCAGCTTATGGCGCGAAAAAGTGTCTATGGCAAATGCTGGATTGGCTGCGGAAGGCAAGATTGACGCCCAACTCCTGCAGCAGATACAAGCTTTACTGATCGAATATCGCAAAGCCCCTGGCTCCTGAATCCATCCGCACGATGCTCACGTCATTGCGGAAATTCTGCGCTGCTGCTGAAAACTTCGGCAAGGCGATGGAAACCACGGTGCTGGTATTCATACTCAGCAGTATGATTGTTCTGGCATTTACGCAGATCGTGCTGCGGAATGTCGCCAGTATTGGTTTACCCTGGAGTGATGAATTACTCCGCATGCTGGTGCTGTGGATAGCCCTCGCCGGAGCCGTATCTGCCAGCCGGGAAGACCGCCATATCAATATTGCGGTGCTGGACCGGTTCCTGCCACCGCTGTTGAAAAAGCTGGTGAGCCTGCTTATACACCTCTTTACCGCAACGATCTGCGCCATAGTCGCCTGGTTCAGCCTTCAGTTCGTGTTGACCTCACGGGAATATGGCGACCTGATTGTGGGCAATGTACCGGCCTGGTGGTTGCAGGCGCCACTGCCACTGGGCTTCGCCCTGATCGCCTGGCGTTATCTCTTGTTTATGGTGAAAGATGTGTTCGCTTTTTTCGCAGCCCCTCCCGCGCCTGAGCTCACGGGTTCAGAATTCCCCGGCGAAAGCCCGGAATCAGGCTCCTGACATGAGTTTGGTGTTGCTGGTATCTGGAATTCTGATCCTGCTGGCGCTGCTGGGTGCTCCCTTGTTCGCCATCATCGCAGCCAGTGCCTTGTGGGGTTTCTATCGCGAAGGCATCGATTTCCAGGCTCTGGCGATTGAGTTCTATGGCATTGCAGAAATGCCCGTGTTACTCGCTATACCGCTCTTTACTTTTGCCGGTTATCTATTGAGTGAGAGTCAGGCACCGCAACGTCTGGTGCGTCTGAGCCAGGCCTTGCTGGGCTGGATGCCAGCGGGACTGGCGGTGGTATCGCTGGCCGTTTGCGCCCTGTTCACCGCCTTTACCGGCGCCTCGGGCGTTACTATTATTGCACTGGGCGCTCTGTTGTTACCTGCTTTGCAACAGTCCGGTTACCCCGAAAAATTCAGCCTCGGGCTGGTCACCTCCGCAGGCAGCCTGGGTTTGTTATTTGCCCCTTCACTGCCATTGATACTGTACGGAGTGATCGCTGAAATTTCGGTCGACAGCCTGTTTCTGGCGGGACTTCTGCCGGGGATATTGATGCTGATTGCACTCTCGGGCTACAGCGTGTGGACCAATCGGGCTGTGCGCGTACCCCTGGGCGATTTTTCCTGGGCTGAAGTGCGCGCTGCGGTGCGGGCGGCCGCCTGGGAAATACCCCTGCCGCTGGTGGTGCTGGGCGGTATTTACAGCGGCTACTTTGCCATTTCTGAGGCTGCCGCAGTGACCGCCCTCTATGTGCTGGTAGTTGATATGCTGATACTGCGCGAAGTGTCCTGGCGCAAACTACCCGGCATCATGCGTGAATCCATGGTGCTGGTGGGCGGCATTCTGATTATTCTGGGTATGTCACTGGCTTCAACCAATTACATGATTGATGCCGGTGTTCCGCAGCAGCTTCTGGGCCTGGTAAGCCAGTTTGTCAGCAGTGAATTCAGTTTCCTCGTGCTGTTGCTGCTGTTCCTGCTGGTGCTGGGGGCCATTCTGGACATCTTTTCTGCCATCGTGTTGGTGGTACCGTTGATCCTGCCGGTCGCTCTGCAGTTCGGCGTCGATCCCATTCACCTTGGAATTGTTTTCCTGGCCACCATGCAACTGGGATATTTGACCCCGCCGGTCGGATTGAACCTGTTCATTTCCAGCTACCGCTTCGAGCGCAGCATCGTCGAGGTTTACCTGTCAACCTTGCCCTTTTTCGTCATTCTGCTGCTGTCGGTTATCGTTGTCGCATTCTGGCCGTGGTTGTCTTTGGCCTTTTTGGGGTGAATCGGAAGGCCAGTGGTGATAAAGTGATCACCGTGACTGCATCGATGCGGGTCATTTGGCAATTTGAAAGGGAATTTTGATGAGCTCCATCATGGCAACAACAATCACTCGGAATGCTTCTAGATTAGTGCCTGTCCTGGCGCTTTTCTTTTGCGCCACAATGACACCGTCAACAGCGGAGTCGGCGATTTATCGCTGCGGTCCTGCGGGTACCCAGAAGTTTTCACAAATACCCTGTGAGGAGAATTCCGAGCAGGTGATTGTGGAGGACCATCCACTGTTCACAGAGGCTGGCACATCAGGCTCTGGCACTGCAGGGGAAGCGGATCAAAGCGCAGGAGGGCAGCGGGCTGATGCCGCTCGCAAGGCGCAGGCGTTTATCACACAGCTGGAAAAACAGCGAAACGAACAATTGGCCGAGA
>JBGTHE010000126.1:0-5419 GCA_041746335.1 Lysobacterales bacterium
CCTCCGGCTGCTGCACCAGCGCCCGCGCCAGCACATGTACCCGCGGCGTCCGCATCGCATGCTGCGGCGTCCGCTCCGGCCGCGGAGACGATACCCGAAGGGGACGTGCTGCGCTCGCCCATGGTCGGCACTTATTACGCCTCGCCCAGCCCGGATGCCGATCCCTTCGTCGAGCTGGGCCAGAAAGTCTCTGAAGGCGAGACGCTGTGTATCATCGAGGCCATGAAAATGTTCAACCAGATTGAGGCCGAAACGTCCGGCACGGTGGTGGGCATACTCGCTGAGAGTGGCCAACCGGTTGAGTTTGATCAACCGCTCTTTGTGATTCGCTGACCCGGCATGGCCTTACTCGAGAAAGTCGTCATTGCCAACCGCGGGGAAATCGCCTTGCGCATCCTGCGTGCCTGTCATGCCATGGGCATCAAAACGGTGGCTGTGCATTCCACAGTGGATCGCAACCTCAAACACGTCGCGATGGCGGACGAATCCGTCTGCATCGGTCCAGCGCCAGCGCGTGAAAGTTATCTGAACGTGCCGGCAATCATTGCTGCAACGGAGGTCACCGATGCGGTGGCCATCCATCCCGGCTACGGTTTCCTGGCTGAGAATGCCGACTTTGCCGAGCGGGTAGAGCAGAGCGGTTTCATCTTTATCGGCCCGCGTGCGGAAACCATACGACTGATGGGGGACAAGGTTTCTGCCATCAAAGCGATGAAGGCAGCCGGTGTGCCCTGTGTGCCTGGTTCCGATGGTCCGCTCGGCGATGACGCGCAGGAATGCCTGGCCATTGCCCGCCGGGTAGGTTACCCGGTCATCATCAAGGCGGCCGCAGGGGGCGGTGGCCGCGGCATGCGCGTGGTCCATACCGAAGCGCATCTGAGCAATGCCCTGCAACTTACCCGCCAGGAAGCCGGCAGTGCTTTTGGTGATGAGACGGTATACCTGGAAAAATACCTGGAGAATCCGCGCCACATCGAGATTCAGGTCATGGCAGATCAGCACGGCAACGCGGTGCACTTTGGTGAACGGGATTGCTCTACCCAGCGTCGGCATCAGAAAGTGATCGAAGAAGCGCCAGCGCCGGGCATCACCGCTGAACAAAGGGCCGAAATTGGCTCGGTCTGCGTGGAGGCCTGCAAACGCATTGGTTACCGCGGCGCCGGTACTTTTGAATTTCTGTACGACAACGGCAGTTTCTTTTTCATTGAAATGAACACCCGCATCCAGGTAGAACACCCGGTGACGGAGCGCATTACCGGGGCTGATCTGGTGCGTGAGCAAATTTTGGTAGCCGCCGGCGAAAAGCTTTCTTACCGCCAGGAGGACATCCAGTTCCGCGGTCATGCTGTTGAATGCCGCATCAATGCCGAAGATCCGGAAACTTTCATGCCCAGCCCGGGCACGATCACCGGCTTCCACGCGCCGGGCGGGCCGGGCATCCGCATGGAATCGCATATTTACGATGGCTATCGCGTACCGCCCAACTACGATTCCATGATTGCCAAGGTGATTTCACACGGCAGTGATCGCGCGACAGCCATCGCGCGCATGCGGGTGGCACTGGAAGAAATGGTGGTCGCTGGCATCAAGACCAACATCCCTCTGCACCGCTGGCTGCTCAGCGATCCGGGCTTTCTGAAAGGCAGCTTCAATATTCACTACCTCGAAAAGCGCCTGGCAGAAAAGGCCAAGGCCTGAAGCGGACCGTGAGTGGCGTAGTCAGGGCATGGGCGGAAGTCAGTCTCAGCGTATCCCGCGAGCAAGCTGAACAGGCTGAGTTAGCGCTGCATTCGCAGGGCGCACTGGCCATCACCTTTGAAGACCAGGCCGACGATCCCGTGTTGGAACCCGCATTGGGCACGGCTCCCTTGTGGCCGGTAGTGAACCTGCGCGGTTTGTTTGAACATCCTGCCGATCGCCTGGCTATAACCTTCGCACTGATGGCCAGCGGGGTGGTTCAGCGGCCTGAGGCCATCAGCTGGCGTGAAGTCGCAGACCAGGACTGGGAACGGGCCTGGATGGACCGGTTCCAGCCCATGCAATTTGGCCGGCATCTGTGGATAGTTCCCAGCGGCATGCAGGGCCCGGATGATCCTTCGGCCGTGCAATTGAAGCTCGATCCCGGGCTGGCCTTCGGCACCGGCACCCACCCAACCACCGCGCTTTGCCTGGAATGGATAGATGGTTTGGATTTCGAGGGCTTGCGGGCGCTGGATTTTGGTTGCGGTTCGGGGGTGCTGGGCATTGCAGCAGCGCTCAAAGGCGCAGCTTCGGTTTGCTGCGTGGACAACGACCCGCAAGCTTTGCTGGCCACCACAGACAACGCGGCCCGCAATGGGGTAAGCGCCACTCTCCACTGTTGCTTGCCGAAGGATTGGCCGGTGGGCCAGTACGATGTCATCCTGGCCAATATCCTGGCTGGCCCACTGATCGAACTCGCGCCGCAATTGATGTCCTGTCTGGCGAATGAAGCACATATTGTGTTGTCCGGCATTCTGGAGCACCAGGCGAATGAGGTGGCAGCAGCCTACGCCGGTGCTTGTGGGCGACTGACACAGCAGCAACGCGAAGAATGGGTGCGGCTGCATGGCCAGCGCCAGATCGCCTGAGATGCCAGTGGCCTGTAACAGCCAAATCAGCAGCGCCTGGCTCGGTTTGGCGGCGCCTGGCTTGGTCTTCATTCAGCCGATAGCTTTGGCTATCGGCTTCACTCCAGACCGGCGCCAGGCACCACCACTCCTTCGCGATGCTAATCCTGCTTTGGCTGTTACAGGCCACTAGTGTCAGCGCGGGAGCTCTCGTGAAATCAACTTTTGGCCTGGGTCGCCAGATCGGTGATTTCCTCACCTACATTCTGCTGCCCATGATTTATGTGTTGCTGCCTTATCGCTGGGGCCAGAATTTGCTGTTGCTGATAGCTAAACGCGGCTGGTTATTACAGTCACGTTCCGAACTGGCGCTGCAGCAGGCCCGGCGCTTTGTTGCGATTGAAAATGCCAGCGCTTGGAAAATCAGCTGGCGCTTGGTAGAGATGATGGAAGCGCGCGATTTGTGGCTTTGTGTGGTGGGGCGCTCGGCCAGCATCAGTCGGCGCATCCCGGTACACAACCTACCCGAGGCCAGCATTGGGCCCCATACTGGCTTGGTCATGTTGGGTATGCATTTTGGGCCTACGGCAATTGTGCTGAACATATTGCAACAAGCCGGGCTGGGCCCGCGTTTTGTATACCGTGGAATCGACGCGGACCTGCGTCGGCTGGTGCCATTCCAGTGGCTCTACAGCAAGCTGAATGTGAAATACATCCGGCAGAGCTGCCGGGGTCGGGAAATTTCAGTGCCGGGTGCGCGCAGCAAACTGCAGGCGGCCTTAGGGGAGGTGGGAACACCGGTGGTTCTGCTCGATGCCCCGGTCAATCGTGAGGGGCACTCCATCCACGCCGAAGTGCTGGGCCTGAACGCCGAATTCAGCGGCGAGGGTCCAGCCTTGCTGGTGACAGGTGGCGCCAGCTGCATGCACTACTGGCTGGAGCTGGACGAAGACGGCAGGCGGGAATTGCATTTCGGGCCACTCAGCCAGCCCGCGTCGGCCGATCTTCTGATTGCTGAATTTGCTGCCTTGATGTCACGCAAGCTGAGCGATAACAGTGCTCATTGGCGTCTCTGGCATGCAGCGGATCAATTATTTCGCAGCCAACGAAAGGCCGCAGAACCCCCGTCGGCGCCCGAACTGCAGAAGGTCTCTCAGAACTGATTCTAAAAATTGGGCTTGTCGGGCAACTGGTTATACCGCTCAACTGCCTCAATGACCTCGCGCCTTGCCGAATCGATGTTTTCCCAGCCAGAAACCTTCACCCACTTGTTTTTTTCCAGGTCTTTGTAGTGAGAGAAAAAATGCTCGATCTGCAGGGTCAGCAACTGGTCCACATCATCCAGCGAGTGAACATCGCGATATAGGCCGGTGATGTCGTTAACCGGGACCGCCAGTATCTTGGCATCATCACCTGCTTCATCTTCCATGCGCAAAAGCGCTACCGGCCGGCAGCGCACCACCACGCCAGGCAGTAAGGGATACGGCATCACCACCAGCATATCCAACGGGTCGCCATCGCCGCAGAGGGTATGGGGCACGTAGCCGTAATTGCAGGGGTAGTGCATGGCAGTTTTGAGGATGCGGTCAACAAAAACCGCACCGGATTTTTTATCCACTTCGTATTTGATGGCCGGGCTGTTCATCGGAATTTCGATGATGACATTCAGGTCTTCGGGTATGTGTTTGCCGACCGGTACATCCTGCAGGCTCATAATTCTTCCCATTCAACGCGGCATAAAAACAGCAGCGGATTATACCCGGTGGTGAAAGCGCGCCACAGCCATCGGCGAACTTCCTTGCTGTCTGGCGCGGTGTGATTCAGCACCATCAGCCGTTAGAATGTTCCATAGACTGCGAACCGGCCCAGTGGCTTTTGCCCGGCCAAGGAAAGGCAAATGGCCAAGTTGTATTTTTACTATTCCGCAATGAATGCCGGCAAGACCACGGTATTGTTGCAATCGGCACACAATTACCGCGAGCGCGGTATGCATCCGCTGTTGTTCACGCCTGCCATGGATGACCGGCATCGCGTTGGAGCGATCCGCTCGCGCATTGGCCTGGAGGCCGCAGCCGTTATTTTCGAGCCCGATACTGACCTTTTCGAATATGTGTTGTGTGAGTTGAGACAACGCAATATCCACTGTGTGCTGGTGGATGAAGCGCAATTTCTGAGCAAAGAGCAGGTGTTCCAGTTGAGCGAAGTGGTGGATCGCAAAAATATTCCGGTGCTGTGTTTTGGCCTGCGCACCGACTTTCAGGGCGAATTGTTTGAAGGCAGCAAGCATCTGCTGGCCTGGGCTGACCAGCTGGAAGAAATCAAGACCATCTGCCATACCGGCCGCAAAGCCACCATGGTGGTGCGGGTGGATGAAAACGGTTATGCCCAAAAAGAGGGAGCGCAGGTGGAGATCGGCGGCAACGACCGTTACGTGTCGGTGAGTCGACGCGAATTCAAGGAAGTTTTTTTGGGCGGCAAACGGGTCAAGCTGATGGATACCGCCACAGCCGATGACCAGAAAGCGGGGCAGGAAGCCACCATCGACTCGCGCCAGGGCGAGTTGTTAACCAAAACCTGACCGTCCATCCAGCGCCTTGGCCCGCGCTGAATTCTGCAGAGATTCAATCTATAGTAACGGCCAGACCCGGGAATTTAACTGTGTTCAGGACCACCGGGTTCGGCTGAAGAATCGGGTTGAACCGACCGGAGGATACTCATGCGTTTACTGATTTTGCTGCTTATCGTCGCTGTATCGGTTTACGCCATTTGGTTTCGGGCTGAACCCCCGCCCGAACCTCCGCCCATGAAAGTGGAGGATACGTTCATCAGCG
>JBGTHE010000127.1:0-5869 GCA_041746335.1 Lysobacterales bacterium
CTTGTGGCCAGGATTGGCAAAGCACTTCCCTCAGGCTGCTGAACAGCCTTCGGTTGAACAGGTGAAACAGCGCTTGCTACACCGCCAGGCACTGGAATCGGCCCGTTGCATGGAAGAAGGCGTGATAACGCACCCCGAAGACGCTGATATCGGCTCCATTTTTGGCATTGGCTTCCCTGCCTGGACCGGTGGCGCGCTGTCCTATATCGATACCATCGGCTTACCGCAGTTTGTAGCAGACTGTGACCGACTTGCCGAACAGTATGGCGAACGTTTCAAAGTGTCGGACTGGTTGCGCGAGCGTGCCGAATTCGACCAGCCCTTCTATTCAGCGCCGAAAGCGGCGGCCTGAGAAAATACTTAAAAGGATATTGAGGAAAGACTATGGCCATGCAAAGACTGATATTCGAGGAAGAGCACGTTCTGTTCCGTGACCAGGTACGGCGCTTCAGGCAGACTGAGTACGAGCCACAGGTAGAACGTTGGCGCGAACAGGGGTGTTGCGACAAGGAAGCTTTCCTCAAAGCGGGCGAGCAAGGGCTGCTGTTCATGTGGGCCGATGAAAAATACGGTGGCCTCGGTATGAAGGACTTTCGCTTCGAGTTGATCGTGGCAGAGGAAACCATACGCCATGCCGATCCGGGCTTGTTCCTCACCCTGCACAGCCGACTGGTGGGGCCTTACATTGGCCAGCTCGGCAGTGAAGCGCTTAAAGACAGGCTGATTCCACTATGCATAACCGGTGAAGCCATTTTGGGTGTGGCCATGACCGAGCCCGGAGCCGGCAGTGATATCTCCGGCATCAAGACCCGTGCTGTGCGCGACGGCGATGACTGGATCATCAGTGGTTCGAAGACTTACATCTCCAACGGCATCAACGGCACGCATTTTGTCGTTGCGGCACGCACTGTGCCCGACAAGAAGCATGGCATGGGTCTGTTCGTAGTTGAAGCCGATATGCCTGGCTTCCACCGCGGCCGGAACCTGAAGAAAATGGGTCTGAAAGCGCAAGACACCGCAGAGCTGTTTTTTGAGAATGTCCGCGTACCTGCCGAGAATGTTTTGGGCGATCCGGAACGGGGCTTCTACAGCCTGATGCATTTCCTCGCCGAAGAGCGATTGATCAGCGGCAGCCAGTCGCTGTGCCATGCGCAGGTCGCGTTTGATATCACCATGCCCTACATCCTCGAACGCAAGGCTTTTGGCCGCCCCATCGGGGCCTTCCAGAACACCCGCTTCAAGATGGCGGAAATGCGCACCCTGCTGGATGTGGCCCAGACATTTACCGACCAATGCGTGCTGCTGCACAACGACGGCAAGCTCACTGCCGATTTAGCCGCCGAACTCAAGTACCACAACACCGAAGTGGAATCCAAAGTGATGGACGAGTGCGTGCAACTGCACGGCGGCGCGGGTTACATGGACGAGTACCGCATCTCCCACATGTTCACCGATGCCCGCGTCTCGCGTATTTATGCCGGCAGCACGGAAATCATGAAAGAGATTATTGGCCGCAGTATTGGTCTGGATGAGCGGCAGTTGATGCGGGATAGCTGAAAAGGCTATCTCAAGCCTAACTTTCGGTGACGACGGCTTGCGCGCTGGATCGCGAAACGTATGGTTTAAATATTTCTGCTGACGTGAGGTTGGGAGGGATTTCAAGTTTCGAAGAAACCGTTCCATAACAAACCTGTACCCGCTTCGCCGTCTGGAACATGTCGGCCGGGATTTCAATATCTTTGTAAACAATTCATTACAGACTCTGTGCGGTTTCGCAAACCTCACCTATATGGGGGGCTCACTCGCGGTAGTTTTCAATCCTTTGCTCATTGCGGTACTTTGACCGCTGTGCTGGACGGTATTGATCATTCGCCAGCGGGGCCCGGACCCAGCCCGGACGGTATTCCTGACATTGGCGGCTCCTACTTTTTGGAGGGTAATGGAGTTGGCTGTAATTCCCGTGAAGCGATCATGCAAGGAAATTACCCGCCCTTGTTCAAGGGAGGGTTCGAATCCGACGAATAACCGTATCGAAATGAAATGAGACCTGTCGTCCTGACCTACCAGGTAGCTGTCAGAAACAGCGATGGACCCGTGGTCGATATATTTGCCGACCCTGTCCAGTTGGAATCATCGACATCACCGTCGAGATCAAAATATTCGTACTCTGCGCCGATACCAAAATGTTTGGTCATCTGGTATTGCACCCCCAGGCCTACATTCCACAAGCTGCCGCTGTAATCACCCACACTGGCGCTGAGCCAATCGAGACGGCTGGTAAACAGCCAGCGATTGCTGGGCGCATACCAGTACCAGGCGCCGATATTGGGCAAAGGCAAATCTGCCGAAACATTTTCTCTGCTGATCCCGGAAGACTGATCGTTGACAAAGATTTCCCCGGAGAGGAACGCATCCAGCTGCATCCAATGGAGACCCACGCCGGCGCCGAATTCGTACTGGGGCCCTGTGCTGAAAGTGCGGCCAACAAAAGCCCTGATCACCGATGTATCCAGGCCCGCATCAACCCGACTGCCCTGCCTGAAGGTGACATCGCCAAACTGGACATCCTGCTGCAGCACGCGCCCGCCGCTCACTTCCAATTGAAAAGCCTGCATCCCCAGTGACCACTTCTCACCGAAGCGCCACCTTAAGGATCCGAAGGGTGAGGCACTGGACTCGTCGGCATCAAGGCTTCGGTTAAAATCAATGCCTGTTCCCTCGGTAGTGCCATCAACGGAAATTTTGAAATCTCCACTTCCAAAATAGGCGCCAACCGCTGCGTGGTATTTCGCAGTCAGCATCGGATGTTAGTCTCCTGTGTTTGTAGCCTGGCCTTGGGCCAAAGACAGTGCGGTTTCCCTGCGCTGAACTTATCACTCCAGCATTTTCGGCAATCATATTCGTTTTCAGACAATCTGTAATAACCGCGAAGCAGCCTCGCAGAAAAATAATGCGGATTACTTCAGGTGGGCAATAGCGTGTTCTTCCACCTTGGTCCAAACCCGCATCAGGTTACCGCCCAGGATGGCGATCAGCTGTTCTTCGCTGTAACCGCGTTGCAACAATTCGGCGATCAGGGCGGGATAGGTGGAGACATCTTTCAGACCGACCGGCAGGCTATCTCCAACGCCATCAAAATCAGAGCCAATGCCTACATTCTCAGTGCTGGTGAGCTTGACCACGTGGTCGATATGGTCTGCCACATCAGCGATGCTGGCGTAGGGATAGGGGCTTTGTAGCCGATATGTTTTGCTCCAATCTTTGACGGCCTCACTGTCGAGGGCGTTGCCCGTCTCTTCCATCCAGGCAGTGCGTGCAGCCGCGAACTGGGTTTGCCATTCGTTGGCGGTGACGGTGAGAAAGCTGGACGCATAGTTGATGAAGATGACTCCACCACTTTTTGCCAGAGCCAGGATCATCTCATCGCTCATGTTGCGCTCAAATCCCGGTGTGAAATGCCGTGCTGATGAATGGGAGGCGATCACCGGCACTTTGGATGTTTCCACAACCTGGTAGAAGGCCTCATCCGAAACGTGGGAAACATCAACCATGATGCCGAGGCGGGTCATTTCGGCCACGACTTCACGGCCAAACGGACTCAGGCCGTTCCACTGGCGGTTGGTGTCGTAAGAAGAATCAGAAATGTGATTGCTCAGGCCGTGCGCCAGCGTGATGTAACGAATGCCCCGGTCATAAAAGAACTGCAGGTTCTCCAGCTTGCCCTCGATGGGGGTGCCATTTTCCATGCCCAGGGACAGACCGATTTTCCCGGCCGCCTCGGCTGCGCGTGCCTCCGCCGGGTTGCGCACAATGACAAATTTGTCGGGCGCCCGGCCCACCAGCGCTTCCATGCTGTCGATCAGCGAATTGGCCAGCTGGTAGCTGCCGCCTTCGGCTTCGAGGTCAGCGGGCGTGTAAATCGACATGAAGGGCAGGTTCAATCCACCCTGTACGGCCCGAGGGTAATCAAATTCCCCATCGGGGGCGGAGCCGCTTACATCCGACCATCCTTCATGCAGTCGAATGGGTACATCAACGTGGGTATCGGCTATCAGCGCGCTTAGCGCCAGCGCGGAGGCTCGAGCCAACAGTTCGGCGCTGACTTCAGGCTGACTGGAGTCCGCACAGGCAGAAAGACAGCTCATACCCAGCAGGCTGCCGGCGAGGAATTTGGAAAGTCGCATAAATAACTCCGTCGTGATAAAGCAGGCAGTCCGCAAAAGGTTCAGGCCTGAGCCCAGGATTCATTCAGTCCATCGGGTTGGATGTCGTAATCCACCATGCGGTCGCCGTCAAAAATCCAGCGCGTCTGGAAGCGTTCACCGCGGATCATCATGGGCAACCAGATGCGGTCGTCTTCCCACATCAGATCGTAGGGAATCTCATTGACCTTCACCCACATCGGCCGCGCCTCGCGGGTTTCCATGGGCGTGCCGGAAAACTCCTGTGTGCGGTAAACATAAACATGGATGGAGTAGCCATCGACGAACTGGAATCTGTGCTCGCCACAAAATTCGAGTTGGGAAACGGTAATACCCAGTTCTTCCCGGCATTCGCGAACCGCGCACTGCTCGGGCGTCTCCCCGGGCTCCACTTTTCCACCCGGACCATTGACTTTGCCCTTACCAAGGCCGGTTTTTTTGTCGATCAGAAGGATTTCGTCACCGCGCATCACAAACACCAGCGTGGCGGGGTCTTTCGCTTGCCAGCGCTCCCAATCCAGATCAGCCAGCTTGTTCATGGTTTTTCGTCCTCGTAAACCCAGCGCCATTGCTTCAAATGCACAGGTCTGGACGGGCGACTAAACGACACGGGCTTTGCAGAATTTCAGTTTGCCTACCTGCAACACTCCATTAAACCCAACTGGCAGTTGCAAGGCACGATCAACGACCTTTTCTCCATCAATGCGCACACCACCCTGCTGGATCATACGGAAGGCATCGGAATTGCTAGCAGTCAAACCACACTGGGTCAGTGCCGCAGCAATGCCAATACCGTCACCGCCGGTTTCTAGTGTGCGCTCCGGGATGTCTTCGGGCATGGCACCGCCCTGAAAGCGTGAAATGAATTGCTCTTGCGCCGAGCGGGCCGCGGCAGCGTTGTGAAAGCGGGTAACGATTTCCTCGCACAGCAGGAACTTGATATCGCGCGGGTTTCTGCCGTCTGCGGATTCCTTCTTTAACTTCTCAATCTCTGCATTACTGCGGAAACTGAGCAGCTCAAAATAGCGCCACATCAACTCATCGGAGATGGACATGAGCTTGCCGAACATCTCGTCCGCTGGTTCGGTGATGCCAATGTAGTTGCCCAGAGACTTGGACATTTTCTGCACCCCGTCCAGGCCTTCCAGCAAAGGCAAAGTGATGATGACCTGCGGAACCTGGCCATAGTGCTGTTGCAAATGTCGACCGACGTGCAGGTTGAACTTCTGGTCGGTGCCGCCCATTTCAACATCGCATTCCAATGCCACCGAATCGTAGCCCTGCGATAGCGGATAGAGGAATTCGTGCACGGCGATGGGTTCGTTGTCGCGGTAGCGCTTTTCGAAATCATCGCGCTCCAGCATGCGGGCGACAGTGTACTTGGCGGCCAGCTTGATCATGCCGGATGCACCCAACTCGTTGAACCACTCTGAATTGAAGCGGATCTCGGTTTTTTCGCGATCCAGCACCTTGAACACCTGTTCCGCGTAAGTTTCTGCGTTCACCTTGATCTCTTCTTCGCTCAGCGGTTTGCGCGTTACGTTCTTGCCGGTGGGATCGCCAATCATGCCGGTGAAGTCGCCAATCAGGAAAATGGCGGTATGCCCCAGATCCTGGAACTGCCGCATCTTGTTGATGATCACCGTGTGGCCCAGGTGCAGATCAGG
>JBGTHE010000128.1:0-2179 GCA_041746335.1 Lysobacterales bacterium
CGCGCCATCGAGCTGGTCAAGATCGAGGGGCTAACAATTGCCGAAGCGTCTCATGCCTGCGGTCAGAGTGAATCTCTGGTCAAAGTCAATATTCACCGAGGATTGAAAAAACTCGCGGCCATGATAGAGAAAGATTAATTCCTATGCCTACCGACACTCATGAATTCATCGACAGTCTGGTTGATGATTTGCAGCCAAGCCGGCCTTTAACGCTCCAGCGCGGGTTTGTGGTCGCAGCAGGCAGTGCCGCGCTTACAGTAGGTGTCATGGCGCTGTTTGTCGGGTTCAGGCCGGACCTGATCTCTGGCAATCTCAATCCGGTGTTTTTGCTGGCTACCGGCTTGTTTTTGATTCTGGGTATTGCCGCATCCTTCACCGTCATTGGCATGGGCCGCCCTCAAGTTGGCAATATTCATGTCGGCTGGACATGGGCCGCTGCCATGGCCGCACTGCTTCCTCTCACGGCGGCAGTGCTTAGCCTTGCCAGGGATGGAAATGTTTTCGTTCAGTCCCAGCCAGCGCAGGGCGTCTCTTGCCTGATAAATGGTGGCTTGCTTGGCCTGATCGTTGGCGGAGCTTTGACAATGTGGCTTCGGCGCGGCGCACCCACTTCGCCCGAGCAAGCTGGCCTGCTCACAGGAATAGCTGCAGGCAGTCTAGGCATTTTTTCCTATTCGCTGCACTGCCCGTTTGACGATATCTTTCACATTGGCCTGTGGCACAGCCTGGCTGTGGTGGTTAGCGCGATGGCTGGCCGGTTGGTAGTTCCCGCACTGATACGTTGGTGAGGCGCTGTAGGCGGACGATGACGAGGTTTAAGGACCTGCTGTTTGTAATTACGATGCCAGTCGGCCTTGCTGCATGTGCGATTCCCGCTGATTCTCAATGTGCGGCACCCCTTGCAGTCCAGATCCTGGGGTCGGGCGGGCCAGTCGCTGAAGGGCATCGTGCAGGCACAAGTGCAATAGTCTGGATCGGGGGCAAAGCTGCGCTTCTGGTTGATGCGGGGAGCGGCGCGTTTGTGCGCTACGGCGAATCCGGAGCCAAATTTGCAGATCATCGGGCCATACTGTTTACCCATTTTCATGCCGATCATGTGGCTGATCTGGATGCGATCCTGAATAGCGGGGGATTCTCCAACCGCGCCGCGCCGCTGCCGATAGCTGGGCCAAGCGGGGATGAGCTGTATCCGGGTATCAAAGACCATCTGACCGCTCTGTTTGATGAGCGCACAGGTGCATTCCGCTATCTTTCGGGTTATCTCGACGGAAATGTTGGATTGCCGATGCTCGAGCCCACTGAGATCGATGTTGCCATCGAGACATTGCAACCAGTCATTCAGGAACGTGATTTGAAAGTGAGCGCCATCACGGTTCACCACGGCGGTGTCCCCGCGCTCGCCTATCTGGTTGAGACTGGCGGAAAATCAGTAATTTTTGCCGGAGATCAAAGCTTTCTCAGCGAAAAATTTGTTCAGGCCTTCCGCAATTTCAAACCCGATCTCTTGATCATGCACAATGTGATCCCGGAGGGCGACGGTCAGCCGCGAGGGCTGCACCGCTGGCCGGGTTCGATCGGCGAGGCTGCGGCGGCCATCAAGCCGAAAAAACTGCTTCTCGCACATAATATGGAGCGCGCACTCAGTCATCAGGCAGAAGGCGAGACCGCCATCCGCAAGCACTATTCCGGACCGCTCCAGGTCGCAGACGACCTTGACTGCTTCGCGCTGTAGTTCGGTGACGAATGGAATAAGCAAAGGTCATCAAGCGGTGAACAAAGGCACAGCAGACGGATGGCCGGACGACAAGGCATCGAAGTCGTGGCTCCGGCTAATTGATGGCTGGATCTGATGCCCGACGATCGGTTTCCGACTAAGGTTATGCAGCGCGTCGTCCTGGCCGGCGGCGGACATGCCCATTTGGCGGTGCTGGATGACTGGGCCCGCACGCCCCTGTACGGTGTGGAAACCTGGCTGGTGACTTCAGACCGATTTACTGCTTATTCTGGCATGGTGCCCGGTTGGTTGGCTGGGCATTATCGTGCTGGACAGCAACTGATCGATTTGCGGCCCTTGGCGAAACGTGCCGGCGTAAGATTGGTGATCGGCACCGTTGAAGGGCTTGATGCGAACCGCAACCAACTGACATTGTCATCAGGCGAATCTGTGTCATTCGATCTC
>JBGTHE010000129.1:0-2058 GCA_041746335.1 Lysobacterales bacterium
GCTTCAACGGGCTCCCCGGTAGGATTTAGCAACCGAATCTCCACTCCGGGGCTGGCCTGGCCCAACGCCAGAGCCTGTTGCGGATCCGTGGCCGGGTTGATCATCGCCCAGCTGGATTCAGTGAGCCCGTAACTGCTGCGCAAGTGCCGCCCGGTCAATTCCGTGAAGCGCTGCTGCACACAGGTAGTGAGTTTATCCGCACCAGCAGCCGCAAACCGCAGTCGGCGAAGACTGTGGGCATTGATTTCCGGGTGATGCAGCAGCTTGTCCCAGGCATCCACCACCATGATCATATGGCTGGGTGCATACTCGTTCACGGCCTGCACCATGGTTTCGATTTCATAGGATTCCAGCAGCACGTTAAGACCCCCGGAAGCCAGCAACGCCAGGCTCTGGTACAGCCCCACGGTCTGGCTCACGCAGGATGCTACTACCGCAACACTGTCGGGTCTCAGTTCGCAATGGTTCAGCCGGTAATCGAGGATGTGCAGCAAGCTGCGATAAGCGAGCATCACTCCTTTAGGCAGGCCACTAGAGCCCGAGGTGTGCAGCACCAGAGTGAGGCGCTCCGGATCGGGCGGCGCCGGGCTGCTGCTTGCCGATTCATCTGCCGCAGCAAAAGGCGAGCTGCCAGCTGGCATGATCCAGACATCCGCCACGCAAGGAGCCAGCTTGTAGAGTTCCGCTTCGGATAATGAGCGATGGCTGATAAAAGTCCGCGGTCTTGCCCTTTGCAGAATTCGCTCAAGCTCGGGCCATTTGAGTCCTGGAGAAAGTGGCACAGGCACTATGCCGTTACGGAAACAGGCCAGCATCAGGGCAAGAATCGCGGGACCATTGGGCAGACTGATGGCCAGCAGATCGCCTGCTCGAAGATGGCCAGACAGACCTTGGGCAAAACAGAGGACGTCCCGCCGGAATTCACCCAGAGTTATGTGCCGACCGTGATGGATCAATATGACCCGTTGCTCATCACCCTGCAGTTCACCGGCGAGTATGGCGCTGGCATCAGTCATGCGAAGCTTCAGCCTCGCTCGTGCGAATCAAGAACAGGTTTATTAAACAAGTCAATCGGCAAAAAGTAGCTAGGCATCGGCAAAGGAAATCTCCGGGCACGGAACACCACCTCGAAGTGAGCCAGCCGACACCCGCTGGTAGAAGACCTGCTCGAGCCAGGACGGTGCCAGCGCACGCGAGTTAGGCGTCGCCAGCCACAAGCGCAACATGTGGCGGCGTTGCTGTTCATTGTCGGCACTGTCAACGAAAGGTGTACGCCCGTGGAAGCAGACATAGTTGTTGATCAAGACCAGGTCGCCCCGTTTGTAGGGAATTGAGAGTTGCCACTGCGGATTGGCCATTTCTGCCTCCAGCGCATTCAAAGCTGCCTGCTGGCTTGTGCTCAAAGCGCGCACTCCCGGCATTTGCTGTGCCTGGTCGATGTAAAAACGCGAATACTTACAGGCAAATTTTCCCTCCGCAGAAGTGAAAATGGGCATGGGGTAAAAGTCACGCTTGGGCAAGAATTCCTCATTAGCCCCAGTGCGCACATACAGGTACTCCTGATAGGCGAAATCAAAAGCCTGGTGAAGGGTTTCCACATGATCGGGCGCTGCTGCGAGCAAGGCGTTGTGGATGGCTACGCTGCTGGCAAACTGACCAATCCCGCCTGAAAAAGCGGGTTGGATGCAGAGAAACGAAACCACATCACAAGGATCATTGTGCAGCGCCAACGCACGGTTGTGTTTGCTGCCCCGCCGTTCAATCAACGCGGCCTGGCCGATGTCGCGCAAGTCCTGCACCATTTCACCAAATACCGTCTGTGGCCTGGCGGTTCCGATATGGCTGAGGGTGCCGGCGTGCAGCAGCTGCAGATCTTTCGGAACCCAGCCGCCGACCGGAAAGCCTCGCAGCAAGATCAGGCCATAGCCTTCTTCCAGCTCAAATTGTGCCTGCCGCAACAATGGGCCCAGCGTAGGCAGAGGGAAACTCTCGGCTGTCGGCAACATGTTGCCATGCAGCCACTGCGCAGTCAGTTTGTGCTGGTGGGCCCAGGCTTTG
>JBGTHE010000130.1:0-4781 GCA_041746335.1 Lysobacterales bacterium
ACTATGCTGGCAATCAGATGATCGCTTTGGGCATGCTGTATTACCGTCTGAAAGATCTGCTTTGAGCCTCTTGGATTTTGGCTTTCGACGTCACTTTTATTTTCTTGATCATCAGGTAAACAGAAGACTATGGACAAACTCCCTTTCACAATGATCAGACACACCCTCCTCGCAACGGCCGTTTTGTTGCTGGCTGCTTGTGACAAACAGGAAACGGAACCGGTCGCTGAAACCGCCAGCCCAGCCCCTGACAGCTGGCTGATCAGCAACGTTCAAATTGTTGATGGCAGTGGTGCTGCCACCTATCCAGGTTCAGTGCGGATATCGAATGATCGTATCGTTGCTATCGGAGATCTCGAAGCGCTGGCCGGTGAAAAAGTGGTTGATGGGGGTGGTCAGGTCCTCGCACCCGGCTTTATCGACACCCACAGCCATGCTAATCGCGACCTGGTTGAACAACCCGGGGCACTGGCTGCGGTAGGCCAGGGTATTACCACGGCCATCTTTGGCCAGGATGGTGGATCGCCCCTGCCGCTGAGCGAGTTCTATGCACAGATTGAAGCCAATCCAGTGGCTTTGAATGTGGCGTCCTATTCGGGGCATAACACTTTGCGGTCGACCGTTATGGGCAAAGACTTCAAACGCCCTGCAACCGACGCGGAAACAGAGCAAATGCAAAGCCTGCTTGAAGCAGACCTGCAGGCCGGAGCGCTGGGACTCTCAGCCGGTTTGGAGTACGACCCGGGAATCAATTCCGAACCTGATGAAGTCATACAGCTCGCACGCCTGACGGCACAATATGGCGGTCGCTATATCAGCCACATACGCAGCGAGGATCGCTGGTTCTTCGAAGCCCTTGAAGAAATAATCAACATCGGCCGGGAGACGGGGATTCCGGTGCAGATTTCACACATCAAGCTGGCCTTGAAAAGCCTGTGGGGGCGCGCTCCCGAGGTGATCGCGATGCTCGATAAGGCGCGGGCTGAGGGCATCGATATCACCGCTGATATTTACCCCTATGAGTACTGGCAATCTGACTTATCTGTACTGGTGCCCGACCGCGACCCGAACAACATCAAAGAAATTTCCTTTGCACTGGCCGAGCTGGCACCGCCTGAAGGCATCATTTTCAGCCAGTTTGACCCTGACCCCAGCCTGGTCGGCCAGACTCTGAGTGCGGTGGCTGCAGCGCGTGGCGAAACCCCGGTAGAAACCTTCAGTGCCTTGCTGGCCGAATCTCAGGCTATGGAAGAAGCAACGGGTAAGGGAGCCGATATGATCATTGCTGCCAGCATGACGGAGGAGGACATCATCGCCCTGCTTAAATGGCCACATACCAATGTCTGCACCGACGGTATGCTCAATGATCTGCACCCGCGCGGTATGGGTTCATTCCCGCGCGTCCTCGGACGCTATACCCGCGAAATGGGCGCGCTGACGCTGGAAGAAGCGGTACACAAAATGAGCGGTCTTACCGCCGCACATATGGGTATCAAGGACCGCGGTCTGATTGCCGAGGGGCTGGCCGCAGATCTTGTGCTGTTTGACCCGGCCACCATCATTGACAACGCCACCACCAGCGATCCGCAAGCCGCGAATACCGGCATCACAGCGGTTTGGGTGAACGGCGAGCTTGTATTTGAGAACGGGGCAATCACCGGAAACAAGCCGGGCGTTATTTTGCGGCGTTGAAAATTTCCAGGGCTTGTCTGGCTGGACACTGAAAAAAGCCAAAGAATTCATAAGGCCAACTGAAGGGTGTTCAGATGTCCGGTAATGGCGCTAACGACGTCTTTTCCAAGCGGTAGGTTTGCTTGCTCCTTTCGCCAGGCTTCATGAAACAGAGCAACGGTTTCCCGTGCTGCATCGAGCACGAGCAACTTTGGCAAACGTGCTCGGGCCGCTAAATGGGAGAGTTCATCTTCATTGAACTGATCAAATCTCTTTGTTCTGCTGAATTTAAGCGCGGCCTCATCATCCGGGATGTACGGAATGGTTGACAGCAAGTCATAAGCTGGCGACAGCCTGGCCTCGCGACGATTCGAATACATCAGTGACCAGTTTTTCAAATGCATGTCAGCATTTCCAATCAAGGTGCTGAATGTAAGTCGCTTGATGAACTCGCGAACATCGTCATCCCCACTCTCCTGACCAATGACAGAAGCAATATTTACATAACTCGCCTTGTGGTATTTGTCGTCAGAGAACAGATCGAAAACCTGGGCAAAGTCCTCAATATGAATTGAACTGCCGTCACTGAGCCGGTCAAATCGTTGAATAGCAAAAGCGCTCTTGCCCAAAGACCCCACTCCTTCAGGAAGATTTTCTATTTCGTTTACATCCACCAGTTTTATGGCGGGCACGTCAATTCCCACAAGGCGTGCCAAAGTCATCATTGAGAATTCGTTTTCTGGCACACCATCGAATTTCTCTGATGGCAGTTTTACGATCCAGGATCCACCAACGCCGTGGACCGGAATCGTCAATCCACCACTCGCTTTTGCAAGCGCTGAAAACTTCAGTTGCACCCCGGCCAGGGAAAATCGCAATGCTTTTTTGCTTCCAGCATCGGCCTCCTTGTTCTTGTCATCAGCAGCTTCAGGTGGCCACGCTTCCCCATCGGCGGGACGAATTACAATGGCTCCAGGCAAATCTGAACCCAGCACCCACAACAGGAAAAACTCGCGTTGAGGGCTGACTCCAGCTCGTTTTGCAAGATATATGCGCAGCTGCTCTTCCGGCAGCAAGTTGGAAAAGAACGGCATGACCCTGGTTTGGTATGGCCTGAATTCTGTTATGAGTTCGCCCAGAGTGTCCTTGAACCTCAGCCCTAACGTTGGTCGGTTCTCATCCGCAATATATTGCTCGGTGAAAGCAAATATTGACCGATCCCCTGAAACGCGTGTGAGCGTGCCGATTTGCTCGCCGTTTAGCAGAACATTCAGCACCCATACTTCAGTCATGGTTCTCGTCCTCAAGGCTATAAGCCGGTTTTACCCGCTCAATTCCAGGAACTGTATGTCCTATCGAGTTTCTTAATTTTTGAATATCAGCCAAGTAGTTCTTCAGCTCATTCAGTCCCTTCGTCTGGCTGTTGAAGTCGAATACTGCTTTGTCCAGCTCTCTTAAAAAACCCTTGTCAGGCAGCGATACGTTTAGCCGCTGCAGGTCTTTGACCTGCTGCTGCATCTGGGCCAATACCGTGGCCATTGGGTTAACGGCCAATGCCTTCTCAAGGCCATTAATGATTTTCTGATATTCCCTGTTTGTGTCCGTAAGCGCTTGGGTCATTTTCGCCGGAGCGTTGCTCCGTACGATGGATTGCACGGCTGGCAGAGTCTTGCGGGGGATCAGAGTGATTTCAAGTCCTAATGCACGGGCAATTCCGATCAGGCTGGAAAGCCTTAGATCGACCGACCCATTCTCAATTTTCGAGATATGGCTTTGGGGAACGCCTGCCAGTTTCGCCAGGGCACGTTGACTCAAGCCTTTGGCTTCCCTCGCCTGCTTCAAGTTACTTAATATGTGTTCTGTTGTGTATTGCATGATTCTGAATAATTGATCTATTTAAATAGATCATATTTGACATTAGATGTGTTTAAATATATTACTTTTCGACAGCTGTTACAATAACTGATATATAAAAGTGAATCAAATTAATAAATGATATGGTTTTATATATCTATAAATAGGAGATAATCGCTTAGTGATAGGTGGGGGAGAAGCTTCAGTCAGATTGATCCATCTGCATATCGGCTCGTGAGAACAGGATAAATATCACCGACAGCACTGCGAAAACAGCACCCATGGCCATGGCAATTTTCCAGCCCAGCGCCGCGGCTATGGCCGACAGGAGCAAGGCATTAACGAAGCCCATGAAGTTGGCCCCGGTATTGAACAGCCCATAAACAGCACCGGCATGTCGGCCGCCAATCGCTGCACCGTTGGCCGCGAAGGCGCCTTCCGTAAACTGGTTGAAGAAAAAACAGGCACCGAGCATGAAAGCAGCCACGTAGGCATTCGGATGCACGGCTACGCCGATCAACAGTATTGCCGATACGCTGCAACCAATCACAATCGGCATGCGACAGCCCCAGCGCACACCCATGGTGTGAGACAACTTGTCACCCAGCCAGCCTCCGGAAAATGCACCGGCGGCACCAGCCAGCCACTGCGCCGAAGTCAGGAAGCCTGCTTCCTGTGCCCCCATTCCACGCACCGTGACCATGTAGTAATAGCCCCAGCTGAACACCACATAAAACACAAAATTCATCGATGAATAGCTGAGCATAACAAACAAGGCGTCGCGATTCTTGAGCACACGCCGCCACGCTGATTCGCAGCATTCACCGGATGAGGCTTCACCCACCGGATTAGTGATCAGGGCCACTTCAGCCGCGTTTATGGCGGAATGGTCTGCGGGATTGTCACGCGAGTACCACCACCACAAAGCGCCAGCGATGAAGGCAAACGGCGCCAATACCAGAAAGCCGATGCGCCAACCGTATTGGCTGATCAACCAGGGCAAAGCCGAGGCCGTAACCGCCAGCCCTACCGTCAAACCGGCGCTCGTTAATCCATTGGGCATCGCCCAGCCGCCGGGTGGAAACCAGCGTTCGATGGCTGAAACCATGATCGGAAATACCGGCGCGTGACCTGCGCCGACCAGGAACTGGATGGTTAACAGAAAACCAATTACCACGTAGACAGGCGCCACGTCCCTGGCTGGAGTGAGGCTGGTTACTGCAATCAGCACGCCCCAAGTGATCGTAATGGCGGCC
>JBGTHE010000131.1:0-3183 GCA_041746335.1 Lysobacterales bacterium
CTGGCCGGCGAACAAAGTAGAGTGCAACTGCTCGGCATTGAAGGTAATGCCCAGGGGTGGAAAGTCGCAGTAAGAAAGTCGCGACCTGCCTCGTGTCGTAATGTCGATGGCGATGCTGACTTCGTTGCCGCTGGCGTCAACATAACGAAGATATCCCGGAAGAACCGGATTCTGCTTCGCCTTCCTCAGCAGGGTTTTCATGGGAACCTCGATGACGAGATTCAGTGTCTCAGTATGGGCGAATAGCGGATAAGCATCGGCATGAACCTTCGGTGCGTTGACCGAGAATAGTATGGCAATGAGCAGGAAAACTATTTTGAGCGGCATCGCTGTGACAGATCATCTGGCTCAGACGGCGTCCAGATTATCACTAAACGAATTTGCGCTTGAAAAATGTCGATCGGTTTGGTTTCAAATCCGCAATTTGCCGACTCTTCATGCCACAGAGTGTCGGAGCTCCAGGATGCAATCAGCCAAGTTTACGAAGTGCAATTAGCCGAGTTTACATAGTACAAAGACGGATAAGCAGTAATGAAAATCTCAGTGCTTTTTGTGTGTATGGGCAACATATGCAGATCGCCGGCTGCCGAAGGCATATTCCGGCAAATGGTGGCCGATGCTGGGCTGGAAGACCGGATCGAAATTGATTCAGCCGGAACGCACAGCTATCACGTGGGGCGACCTGCGGATGAACGCATGCGGCATGCAGCGGCCAGCCGCGGCTATCAGCTGGACAGCATCGCCAGGCGCTTGGTGGTGGAAGACTTCGAACGTTTCGACCTGATTATCACCATGGACGAAGACAATTTTGACGAAGCCATGGCCTTGCGACCTGGCAAAGGCGCACAAGTGGTGCGCATGGTGGATTACTGCGAAGTCAGTGAGGTGGATGAAGTGCCCGATCCCTACTACGGTGGTGAGGAAGGCTTCCACACGGTGATCGATATTCTCGAAGACGGTTGCTTCAATTTACTGAAACGTTGCGCCAGTATCTGAATCAGGTAGCCAGCAATCCTAAACGACATTTAATGGGATGTTGAACTTGCATCGATGGAATCTGGTTTCACAATTGCAAGCTAGATCCCTTGCCAAATCGGTGAAATCGCAGCCCAGCTTATCCGTTACCTCACGCAGAATTGATCAGATGCGGAGTCGGTCTGGTAAATGGCAAACCCGGCAAATCTTCGAAAGCCTGCGTCAGCCCTTCCTGCCAGGCCAGGCGTAACTGGTGCAAGTAGGGGTTGTCTTCAATCAGCACAAGAGGTTTTTCGAGTCGTAAGGATCCCGTCGTGTACGTCAGCAGTTCCAGAGGAGGTCCGACTGTGGCATTGCTGCGCATGGTCGAGTCCATGGAAACCAGCGCGCAGCGGGCTGCAACTTCCAGCGAGACGGCATCATTGATGATGCGATCCAGAATGGGTTTGCCGTATTTCAATTCACCAATCTGCAGATAGGGTGAAAGTGTCGTTGCAGAAATGTAGTTGCCTTCGGGATACACCTGGAAAACCTGGTGCGGCCGCTTGCCGATCTGTCCGCCAACAATGAAGCTGGCTTCGGGGTTGAAGCTCTCCCGATCTTTCGACCGGTGTTTGCCTTGTTCACCCCGGCTCAGCTCGCCTATGTATTCGGCAGCCTCCGACAGTTCGACCAATTTGTTCAGGTTGGGGCCGGATTTTTTTTCCAAATCGCGGCCAAGCTGCCGGATCACCGCCTGAGTTGTAGCGAGATTTCCTGCCGTCAAAATGCAGATCGCGCGCTGGCCAGGCACGTCGAAATGGTGCATTTTGCTGACAATGCTGAGGTGGTCGGCACCCGCGTTGGTGCGGGAATCTGATGCGAAAACAAGGCCCTGGCTGACGCGAATGGCTACGCAGTATGTCAATGACTTTTCCCTTGATGTTGTATCGTCCGTGAGGTGCTCATCATGCCGGATTGACGCCCTGCTTTACAAGGCCAGATGACTGGGGTCAGAGTCCCTTTACTTTGGCCCCGCAATTAGTGCATGACTACTTTGCCTCAGCAACATCGGGTTCAAAAATCACTCTCATTCCGGAGTTGTCCACGACATCCCAGTGTTCGACGAATTTTCCGTCCTCGATACGAAATATCTCGGCCGTATGCAAAGTCACCTGCTTACCGGTTGCGGGCTGGCCCATGAATTCGCCTTGATGAGTACCCTTCCAACGGACAAACGCGGTTACCTTATCCCCTTCCGCATAGACGTGATCTATTTCAATTTCCAGATCTGGGAAGGCCTGCAGAAAACCCGAGAAAAATCGTTTGGTGTATTCGGCGTGGGTGATGCCCAACTCCTTTACCACCGCATCCCGTCCCCCGCCATGGTGAACGTAATCCTTGGCGTAATACTGATCAATGACGTCAAGATTTTTCTTTACAAAGAGGCCCTCTGCAACGCTCAGGAACAAGGCCTTGTTGGTTTCCAATTGGGCGTTATCAGGGCACTCTGAACCCTCATCCTGGGCAAATGCAACTGACAGGCACGCGCCCGCGATCAGTGCGACGAATACCATTGTTTTCATAAACCTCTCCTCATCATTTGCGCGGCCGGCCTACATTTCCGATCAGTTTTGGCCGGGGACGTGCTGGATATCGCCGGCCCAGTCAACCTTCGGGAGTTCTGGCGGGTGCTCGAATGCACAGGCGGCAACCTCGACGCCAGCATCCGTTTCGTCAAAATGCTGGCCCCACATCAGACCCCCAACATCAAAAAATTCGAGCTGCAGCAGCCCGGTTTTCACCCCATATTCTATGACAATATGGTTGTTCAGCAGCACCCATTCCGTACCGATGCGGATTGCGCTGGCCAGCGGTGCTTTCGGCCAGGCATTTTCGGGCTGGGGCTGGATTCGAACCGTGTGCTCATCTCCTGCGGGGCCAATCTCGACGAAATAGCCGATTGCGAGCAGTGGCTCGTTCGCCGACGCCATTGTCACCAACGTGTCCTGATGAGGCGGAAGCACTACCTCGCCACGGGGAAGAGCGACCAGGCGCTCTGGCGAAGTTCCTGCACTGGCGCTGACCGGGGCGGTAATGTACACCGGCATCGAAGGCAGGGTCTGACGTTCGACGTCTGCTGCCGATTCACGCGCGGCCAGCAGCACCGGCATGCCGAGGTACCACCCTGGCACGGCATGCGTCGGGGGCGTGCCCTGCGCCAATGCG
>JBGTHE010000132.1:0-5524 GCA_041746335.1 Lysobacterales bacterium
GGCCGTGGCGGTTCTCATGTGTACCACCACCAAAGTAATGCGGGTCGTATTGCAAATCCGGAATTCCGGTGATCTCTCCAATCAACTCCCGGAAAGACTGGCTTTGCACAACTTCATCCAGCTGACGAAAGCTGGCGCCGAGTTTTTGTATTTTTTCCTGCGCGGCTTTGCCGCCAATTTCGCCGTTTTCGTTCAGTGCTGCACGCGTGTCGAAAGGCGGAAATTCGGCACACAAACGCTGGCAGAACGAGGCCTCAAAAAAATGCTCGATGACTACATGGCGAAAAGGCCGGGCTTCGCTGAATTGTTTTTGCAGGTAGCTCGCAGCAGCCACCACGGTGGGGTTCAACACTGCACTGAGATGGCTGGTCTGCTTCACTTTATTCCACTTGCTCTTTTTTGGGCCAGAGCCATGCCTGAAAAGCAGGACTGACGTTGTTTTATTCAAGAACTTCCGATAACGATGACCGCAGGGCTGATGATATCAGGAAAGCCCCTGAATTCTTTCAATTCAGGGGCCACATTCGTGGTCAGGATGCGTGAGGTTCAAGCTGAGCTGGAGTGAATACCTTGATCGCTAATCTGATCCGCCAGTCTACTGACTGCCACCATCGATCAGGCTCACGACCGCCTGACGCACGCCACGGCCGTGCAGGCTGAACACCTCAAAGTTCAGGCCTTTCCACTGAACCTGATCTCCCAATCGCGGTGGCCGGCCGAGTTCGCTCAGGATCAGACCGGAGACACTGTCCACCGCAGGGTGATGCAGCTCCCGGCCGACCAGGGTGCCGATCATGCCAAGGCGGGCTGCACCCTGCACCTGAAAACGCCCGAGGCCAACCGGCAGCACGTCAGGCACATCATCACTACCCTCCTCGATGTCACCGATGGCCTCGGCACAGATATCTTCAATGGTCAGAATGCCCGCAGTGCCGCCGTGCTCGTCCATGACGATAACCATCTGATTGCGGGTGCGTTCCATAGCCTTGAGTACATCATCCAGTGTAGCGGTCTCCGGAAGGTAAGCCGCTTTCCGCACCAATTCGGACGACAGCCCGCCGCCCTTGTACAGAAGCTCGAGCATGTCCTTGATATGCACGGTTCCGACAATGTGGTCGAGGTGGCCTTCGTAAACCGGATAACGCGTGTGGCGGTGGGTGGCCAGAATATTTCGCAGTTCCGCTTCCGAGGCCCCGATCGGGATTCCATAGGTGTGAACCCTCGGAACCATGGCTTCGTCCGCTGTGATTTTGCTGAAGTCAGCGATCTCTCGGAAAATCCGTTCGGATTCGGCACTCAACAGCCCCATCTGGCGGCTCTCGCGGGCCAATGACTCGAGCTCCTCACTTTCCAGGTAGTGTTCGGCACTGCGGCTACGCACAACGCCGACCAGGCGCAGCAGCGTATTACCGGTAAAATTCAGCATTCGCACCAGAGGGGAAAGAACCAGTCCGATCATCAACATGATGGGGGTCACCCACAAGGCCACCCGCATGGCCTGGCTCAACGCCAAAGCTTTGGGAATCATCTCGCCAAACACGATATGCAGATACGTAATAGCAAGGATTGCCAGCACCACCGCCAGCCCGTGCGCGGTGATCTGCGCACCCAAGCCGGTGAAACCCGCCGCTGTAAGCCACTGTTCCAAATAGCCGGCCAGCGCATGTTCGCCATACATTCCCAACCCCAGGCTGGCAAAGGTAATGCCCAGTTGCGCGGTAGCCACATAACGGTCAAGCCGGGCCGGATCATTCAGAATGGCGGCAACTTGCCGGATCCGCAAACCACCCCATTCTGCCCGCGCGGCGATGGCAGCGCGGGGCGCACCTATGATGGCGAACTCGGCTGCCACAAACAGTCCATTGAGAATAACCAGAACCATGACGACCAACAGGACAATAAGCAAATCAGGCATTCTTGCCCCCTCTGCCTTCCTGAGCAGTTTGCACCAGCACTGATCCGATGGCGCGGCCTTGCAGTGAGGCGATCTCGAATTCAATGCCCTTGACCCTCAAACAACAGGGACCCTCTGGAATCGTGTCCAGTTGTTCCAGAATCCAGCCAGCCAGGGTATCTGCCTGGTCGGATTTCAAAACCGAACCGCTGAAAGCCCCGATCCATTCATCAACCTCATAGAGGGGCATTCGCCCGTAGAGTCGCCACCGACCGTCCGGCAGGCGCGCCACTATCTCCTCGGTGCCGGATTTGAACTCATCGGACAATCCTCCGAGCAGTTCACCGATGATGTCCTCGAGACTCACCAAACCTTTGATGTCGCCATATTCATCGGCGAGCAAAGCAATACGGGCTCGTTGACTGCGTAACTGGCTGACGGCGCGGTCGATGGTCAGGGTGTCGGGCAGAATCAGTAGTGGTCGGACCAAAGATTGTAATTCGTTGAGGTCAAATCCCGTGGCGATGGCGACGACGACATCCTTCACGTGGATGTAGCCGAGTATTTCGTCGGGATTCCCCCGATGGACAATCAGCCGCGTGTAAGGTGAAGCATCAATATCGGCCAGCAGTTGATCCACGGGCGCACTCAGATCGAGGTTAGCGATCTGCCGCGCGGGCACCATAAGCTGACGCACCCGATGGCGCCCCAGCTGCAAAGCTTCCCGCAGATGCCTGCTTTCCTTGGTTTCCAGGAGCCCGCCTTCGCGACTCTCGCGAATCAGGAGATCGATTTCCTCGGGCGAATGCACATGTCGATGGCTCTGCTCGCCCGTGACACCGAACAGCCGTAGCACCGCGTTCCCACTGCCATTCAACATCGTGATGAACGGTGACAAAAGCACTATTGACCATCGCAGCGGCAAGTAGGTGTACATGGCCGTGACCACGGGATATTGAAGCGCAACCGTTTTGGGAATGAGTTCTCCGAATACCACCTGGGTTGATGTGAGCACCACCAGTGTGGTGGTGGCTGATATGGCATAAGCAGTAAGCGGTTCGAGTCCGGTGTATTCATCCAGCCAGGCACCCAGAGCCAGCCCAATGGTTGCTTGCCCGAAAGCGCCAAGCACCAGACTCGAAAGCGTAATACCAATCTGGCAGGCAGCGATGTAGCTATCGAGGCGCAGCGGGTCCCGCAAGGTAGGCAACAGGGCTGCTGCCAGACGCTGGCCCTGCGCGGCCAATTGTTCGACTCGGGTTACCCGTGCACCCACCACTGCAAACTCCGCCGCGACATACAGAGCATTGACCAGGATGAGCGTGACGACGATAAACGCGATCCCAATGCTCATCGCACCTGCTCCGATGCGGCATAGGAACACATCGTCAAGCGCACTCCTGCGGCAAGACAGTTGGTACTGGGAGGTTCGTCCGCTGAAGCGGACGCATTCGTATCGACAACACGCATAGGCGGAATAGTATACCGAAGGGCGGGTTAGCCTGGTTAGATACCGGAGCTCACGTGCCCGGTCCTGAAGCTAAGGGCAGGCGTACACCGGCGCGAAACCACCGCCGGGTGTGCGAAAGTTGGTGGTTTGGCCCTGATAAAGTCGGGCTGCCACCGACTGCACTTCACCGTCATAAACATCGTTGCGCAGATCGTACTTGAACACCAATGGCGAGGGATCGCCCAAGCCAACGCGCTCGCCCGGCGGAACTACAGCCTGGGCCACGTAGTTTCCCGCCAAAATCTCGCCCCACACGCGCCTGGTGACCTTGTCGCCGCGCCAGGCAGCTTTGCTGCCGTAACCGCTGGCGGGTTTGAAAAAAAGCTGCTTGCGCTCGGCCCACAGGCGCTCTGCATCTGAAGGGTCAACCACTTCGGTGCGGGGTATGCCTCCCAGAAGCACTTGCTGAAGATCGTCAGGCACATTCAGTGCACTGAGCTCTGCCGGATTGGTCAGCAGCGCCAGATTGCGCTTGTCAGCGTACAGAGTGTGAGTCTGCGGATGAGGCGTCAGAACCACCGCACGGGCGAGGTAGGCGTTGCGAATAGCGGATACTCGGTCCAGCTCCAGATAAAAATCTGTCAGCCGGTTATAAACCAGGTCAATCGCGAAATTTTCAACCCACAGTCTACCGTCTTTGAAGTGCAGTTGCTCCGGCGCTGCGATGATGGCGTTGATGCCGTTGCGCAGGAACAATTCTCGAAACAGTACAAATTCGGGATAGAGGTATTGCTCCGATGGGTTCTCATCGACAATCGCGATGGATTCCAGCGGCCGGCTTCGGCCCGACAGCTGCCACTCCCGCTGAAACATGGCGACGATAGCCTGTTTCAGTTGAAGGGAGGCGGCGGCGCTGGGAATAAGAAATTCGACCTCAGGGCAACAGGCAAGCTGGGCGCTGGCCAGCACGGCATTGAGCAAGGCGCCGCCCGCATTGGTATTGATTTCAATCAGCCCGACAGACTCGGCGCCAATGTGAAAGTCGTAACCCATAAAAACGCCTTTGGCACCTCCCGGATCGTGGCGGGCGATGGAAGGCGCAGCGTCCAGCACGCGTTCCCGCCAGGGCTGGGAACTCACCACGGTTTCAACTGCACCGATCACCTTGCGCATGCGCTGGATATGGTTATCGGAAACAAACACAGGCTGGGCAGAAAACAGGTAGAGGCAGCGTTCCCGGGTCAGTTGGTAAAGACCCGGCTCTCCAAGTTCAACCTCCAGTGCCTGGCTCAGCGCCGCCTGGTCGATACTTAAACAAAAGCACTCGCGGTTGAGGGCATTCAGGCCTCCAGAGGTGACGCACAGACTTTTCTGAACGATAGGGGATGTCATAAGTTTGAAAACTCCGATCAGTCCCGATTATTGCTGCCCGGTTGCTCTTGAACGATCAACTTCTGGTGAGTCAGGAGCGGCGTGTGGTGGGCAAGCCCAGGGAGATCACCACCGTCAGTACCAGCATAACACTGGAAATCCAAAGGCAGGCCCCCAGCCCGGCCACGCCCTGCCCGGCCAGTTGAAACACCCAGCCCGAAAGCACGGTGCCGATGAGTCGCCCCATGGCGTTGGCCATGTAATAAAACCCGACATCCAGTGACACGCCGTCACTGCCGGCGTAGCTGACGATCAGAAAGCTGTGCAGCGAGGAGTTGATCGCGAACACCACGCCGAACAACATCAAGCCACCGATCAGGATGATGGCAGGATTGACCCCTGCCCACAGGCCCGAAGCGATCAGGGCCGGCAACAGAGCCAGGGCTGCAGCCCATAAGGTGGCTGAGCGTCCATCCGGAACCGACTCTTTGCCCCTCGCGATAATCCGCGGCGCTATGGCCTGCACTGCCCCGTAGCCGATGATCCAGAGCGCCAAAAAGCCGCCCGTCTGGCTGTAGCTCCAGCCGAGGGATTGCGACAGGAACACCGGCAAGGCCACCACGAACCAGACATCACGAGCGCCGAACAGCAACATGCGAGCGGCCGAAAGTATATTGATGGCGCGGCTTTTGGAAAAGATATCGCGAAACTTCGGCTTGTTTTTGGCTTTCCCGAAATCCGTCTTCAACAGTACCAGACTGGACAGCCAGACCAGCGCCAGCGCCGCAGCCATCGCCGCTACGGCGCCG
>JBGTHE010000133.1:0-5407 GCA_041746335.1 Lysobacterales bacterium
GTTGCAGCCTGAAACAACAGTCGCCTGAAGCCCAGCCTCGGAAATCACATTGCCTACGGAAATTAACTCTCCCGCACCACGGGTGATGAGCGCGTTGGGCGGCAGTTTGCCCTGCTGTATGCGCCGCTGGTTCAATTCATGGTTCTGCAATACCTGGTGGGTTGATTCAAGAAAGCGGTTAAGCAAATCCGCCGTCTTCTGCCCTGCGGGATGTTCTGCCCAACTGCTCAACAAAGGTGCCGGCAAAAATTCATCACCCGGATCGGTGTCACTGATCGCCGGATCCAGACCCTCGCCAGACATCACCAGCAACACGCGGTGTTGATCGGTAGCACGCAGTTGGATGGTCACCTCGCCCGGTTGCGGGATGGTGGCGAGGATTTCCAGCAGCTGAGGCACATCCTGTTTAATGCGACCCGCGCGCCGGTCAAAAACCAGCAATTGGCCATCGATTTCCCTTACTGAGGCAAAATTCGCGCGCATTGCTACATCGCCCTGCCCCAGCTCCCAGCTTGCACCGGCCGCTTCGACCGGGCCGCGCCGCAACAGGCCGGCGTACTCTGGACGCATGCCCATCAGCATGCCGGTGCCCGAGTCGGTATTGGGGATTACACCAGGAGCAATGGGGTCGACCAGGCCGTACTGTCCGGCCGAAGCCAGTCGGTCCAGATTGGGCGTGAATGCAGCTTCGAGCGGCGTCAGACCTTGCAGCTCGGGCACGGGCAAATCACCCATACCATCAACAATCAATACCACCGCCTTGCGCGCCCCGGGTGGCGCCGGACTAGTGAGCATGTTTGCTGAGGGACTCTTCAGCCACTCGGGGCGGGGCCTGCGTGACCAGTTGCGACAGTACCGCCTTCCAATCCGGATGCTTGATTTTACGCAGGGCCTGTTTCACCACATCGCCAAAAACATCCTGGGCCGAGCCTTTGAAGTGCTTTGCCAGCTCCGCATTTACCGCACCGATAATCTGGAAAATGGCGGATTCCTTGTCATCGTTAGGTATCACAGGAGTATCGTTTCGCTCTGCTTCTCCCACCAGAAAAGTCTGCAACCGCCAGATGGAATCGAGCTTGTTCAGGTAACGGCGTGCCTGGCGCAATGGTTCATTCACACCCCGGCCGCGCAAACGACTACGCAACTGCTGCTTGCTTATCAACGCAAGTGTTACATGCACCGCGATGGCATCGGATTTCTTCGGCAAACGCTGCACCAGCTCGGGATAGGCATGCACCCCTTCAAGGATGATGGGAGAGTTTTCGCGTATGGCGCGATGTAACACCGCCTCGCAGGCAACCGACAACAACTCTGCCTGGCTGCGATAACCGTCTGCAATCAGTAAATCCTTGCTGCGCTTTTTCTTGTCCTGCACGGGAATGGTGTTCCAGGCATCGAACGAGGAGCAATGCAGCACCGGTAACAGTTTCTTGGGAATCATGGTGCGCATGACTTCGCGCAACATGTCGGTGGACTGGGTCCGCACGATGTCCAGCCGGTGAGCGATTTCCGTGGCGATAGAGCTTTTGCCACTGCCAACAGCACCGCAGATCAGCAGCAGCAGCGGACGATTGCTGCGCTGATATTCGGACAAGGCCAGATACTGCTTGGCAGCCTGTATCCCCAGTTCATCCTGCAAGCACAGGTAGGTCAGATAACCCAGCTGGCCACTGCTGATATCCCTGATGCCGGCAGACAGCAATTGTTCGTACAACAGGCTGGTAATGCGCTCGGCGTCTTCCAGCCGCACGCCGCTGGATTGCAAATAACGGATGTGTTGTCCGCGTGAAAATGCGCTGGGCGTATCACTCTGGCTGTGCACCACAATTCGCGATGGTGCTACCAGGGGTGCTGAATAACGTTTCAGGATGTCGAGCTGGGCGTTCTTCTTCAGAGATGCCACCACCATCTTGCGTAACTGGGCGGTGCTTACTGATTCCTTGTCTGCTACCTGGTCGCGAATGTTGGCGGCCAGATCGAGCGCGTCTTCAAAGCTCATCCCCGCATCCATCAGGGCCCGGATCATGATGCCGCGCAAAAACGGCGCCCGACTCTGGTCGCGGGAATTGATGACAACTGCTTTCACAATAAAACCCTGCGGGCATACTCCCTTATAAAATTCCTGTTCGCTGATTCAAGGACATTATGAGTGCGCCCCCGCGAGACACGCAAGCCAACCCACCGGACTGGTATATGGACTTGAAACCATCGCGCCAGCACTGGACAATCCCGAAACAGCACCAGACCCTGGATCGAAAAATTCATGCCCGGCCCTATCGCGACGCTCAATCCCGCAGCACCATGACTCTGCCAATAACGTTAATGGGTCCTACAGATCCACCACCCTACACCATCCACAATGAATCGGGTAAAGCGCCTCTTCTGCTGGTTGCAGATCACGCCAGCCCGGTTATCCCATCGGCTTTGCATCAACTGGGACTGGATGCTGAATCCCTGAACCGGCACATTACCTGGGATATCGGTTCGGCCAACCTGGCTCGGGGCCTGGCTGATCTGCTGGACGCACCATTGATTCTGGCCGGATATTCGCGGTTGGTGATTGACCTCAACCGCCAGGTGGACGACTCCACTGCCATCCCGGCGATCAGCGATGGTACGGTCATTCCTGGCAACGAAATCGTGGATGAGCAGCAGAGGTCTTCGCGCATCGCAGCGTTTTTTCAGCCTTACCATGCCGCGATATCAGCGCGTCTGGACCATTTTCACAGCAATGGCATAGCTCCCGCTTTTCTGTCCGTCCACACCTGTACGCCCTTGCTCAACCAACTGCAACGCCCATGGCATATAGGCGTGATGTGGGACAAGGATCCACGCATTGCCGTTCCCCTCCTGCAGCAATTGAATCGAATGAAAGGCTTGTGCATCGGTGATAACCAGCCTTATTCCGGCCGTCACCCGCATGATTTCACCATCGACTTTCACGCTGAACGCCGTGGTATTGCGCATGTGGGTATAGAGGTGCGGCAGGATCTGGTGAGTGATGCGGCCGGCGCCCTCAAATGGGCTGAAATTCTGGCAGCCGCCCTGGCCGAA
The DNA here is from genome assembly GCA_041746335.1 of Lysobacterales bacterium. Lineage (GTDB taxonomy): Bacteria > Pseudomonadota > Gammaproteobacteria > Xanthomonadales > SZUA-36 > JAWXBM01. The sequence continues at coordinate 3,055 of JBGTHE010000133.1, forward strand.
CCCCTGGCTGAGCCTGGGATTTATTGTCCCTTACAACAGTGGCAGGCAGGCGCTGCCGCTCAGCAATAAGAATTCCATCGCAGCGGGCACTCCTTGCACCTTTGCCGAATTGGCCATGGTTGTAAGAGCCATGCATAATCAACGCCATTCAAATGATTCGGCAAGAGAATCCCTTATGTTCAAACTCCCATTATTCGCGCAGGCAACCGCATGCCTGATGTTTCTGGCGCTCTTTCAGGTTGCGACAGCTGACTCGGTAAAAACTCCGGACGCACCTCAGGATCAAACCCAAGATCGAGTCCAGGAGCAGGTCCGGGAAAAAGCCCAGGAGAAAGCCCAGGAACAAGCTACGGGCACCCTGCCTTACACCCCCAGCCTTAACCTGTCCTCCATGGACCGCAGCGCTGATCCTTGTGCAGATCTCTACCAGTATTCCTGCGGGGGCTGGATAAAAAATAATCCGATTCCTGAGGACCAGGCCAGCTGGAGTACCTACGGCAAACTCTACGTAGACAATCAGCGTTACCTTTGGGGAATTTTGGAAGAGATGTCAAAAAACCACGAAGGGCGAAATCCCACTCAAACGCAGGTCGGTGACTATTTTGCCGCGTGCATGAATGAAGAGGCTATCGATCAGGCTGGCGTCAAACCCATGCAATCCGAGCTGACCGCCATTGATCAGTTGCACGATCACAAAGGCATCGGCGCCTTGCTGGGCGAACTGATTGCGCTCAGCGACTCGCAAAACTACTTCATGGCCATAGGCTCGGAGCAGGACGCTGAAGACGCGGCTCGAACCATAGGTGCAGTTTTTGCAGGCGGACTGGGACTGCCAGATCGCGACTATTATCTGGACGACACCGACGATCGCAAATCCATCATGCAGGCTTATCGTGAGCATGTGGCGGCGATGTTCCAACTGCTGGGCCAGAGTACAGAGCAAGCCAAGAAATCGGCGCTCACCGTGGTGCGTATCGAGTCCGCTCTGGCCAAAGCCTCGCTTTCTCTGGTTGAACGGCGAGACCCATACAACACTTACCACCGCATGAAGTTGGCGGAACTGCAGAAAATGGCGCCGGCTCTGGACTGGGCCGCGCTGTTCAATCGTACCGGGCTGACCACGGAGCCCTGGATCAATGTCAGCCAGCCATTGTTCGTACTGGAAGTACAATCGACCATCGAGCGTGAGTCGTTGGAGGATTTGAAAACCTATTTGCGCTGGGGCCTGCTCCATGCACGCGCCGAAATGGTTTCCAAACCCTTTCGTGAGCAGAACTTTGCTTTTTACAGCCAGCGCCTGCGTGGTATCAATGAACAGCGCCCGCGCTGGCGCACCTGTGTCAGCCTGGTGGATCAACAGCTGGGCGAGTCGTTGGGGCGTGAGTTCGTGGAACGCAATTTCCCACCGCAGGTTCGGGAGGACGTCAAGCGCATGACCGTGCAGATCCAAGAGGCCATGGCGGAGCGCATCGACTCACTGGGCTGGATGAGCCCCGAGACCCGTGCTCAGGCGCACGACAAACTCCAGAAAATGCGCGGCAAGATCGGTTACCCCGATGAGTGGCGAGACTACTCTGGCATCGCAATCAGACCGAATGATTTTTACGGCAATGTCGCACGCGCCACCTGGTTTGACTTGCAAAGACAGCTGGCCCGCATTGGCCAGCCCCTGGATCGCGGAGAGTGGTTCATGACGCCCGCCACCGTGAATGCCTATTACAACCCATCCATGAATGACATCAATTTTCCAGCCGGTGTGCTGATGCCGCCCCTTTACGATCCCCAACTGGACGATGCGCCGAATTACGGCAATACCGGCGGCACGATCGGTCACGAACTGGTGCACGGATTTGATGATGAAGGCCGACAGTACGACGGTGATGGCAATCTGCGGGACTGGTGGACGGAAGCCGATGCGAGCGCATTCGAAAAAGGTGCTGACTGCATCCGCAAGCAGTACGGAAGTTACCGCGTTATCGACGAAATTCTCATCAACGCCGACCTGACCTCGGGTGAAGACATCGCCGATCTCGGTGGCCTGATCCTGGCCTGGGATGCCTGGAAGCGGGAAACTGCTGAACAGGATTTGCAACCGGCCAATGATTTGACTCCGGAGCAACGCTTTTTTGTGGGTTTCGCACAATGGGCTTGTGCTTCAGAACGCCCCGAGTCATTGCGCCTGCATGCAGCCACGGATCCGCATTCACCACCGAACTATCGCATCAACGGCGTGGTCGTTAACATGCCGGAGTTTGCGAAAGCCTTCAATTGCCCGGCTGATGCGCCATTGGTAAAACCGGATGCTGAGGTCTGCCGTATATGGTGATTTTGGGCTCTGAATAATTCATCCATG
>JBGTHE010000134.1:0-1549 GCA_041746335.1 Lysobacterales bacterium
TTTTCTGATCAAAGTCGGCGCGATTGGTCCACACTGCTTCGGTCGCTCTGTCCTCGCCACCCACATAACTGCCTTCGGGAAACAATTCGCCAATACCGTCTATCTGTTGCTGCATGGTCACGAAGCTGGCAAGAGCTACAGCAGCATCAAATTCAAGGTCTCCCTTGAGCATTCCGCCCACTGGCTTGGCCGCATCTCCAACTTCTTCCATCCTTTCGTGACGCTCTTCGGCCGGATCATCGGCCGCAATGACCAGAGGCGCCAGGCACGCAGCAGCCAGGATCAACACACATTTGTTCAAACGGGACATACATCATTCTCCATGGATGTGTAACAAATTAAAAAATCAGCAGAGAGTATAGTTTGCCAGGGCCCTATCCCGCCAATGGTCCATTCGCCAGTGGTCAGCAAACCGCATTGTGCCATGCGACTCATACGACCACTCCTCTGCTCGATCAGCTTCAGGCAGATCATTGAGCAGCGATTCAGCGTAATTATCAACACTATTCATTCGCATTTTGCGCGATAGATTCCGCAACGACCTCGGCCAGTATTTCCATGGGCATGGCGCCGTTTTTCAGCATCGTGTCGTGAAATTCACGGATTTCAAAATCTTCGCCCAGCGCTGCACGGGCAATTTCACGTTGTTCCAGGATTGCCTGCATGCCCACCTTGTAGGACAGAGCTTGACCTGGCATGACAAAGTAGCGTTCGATCTGGCGTTCGATGTCATCGGGTGCCATGGGGGTGTTGGCAGTCATGTAAGCGATGCACTGTTCACGCGTCCAACGCTTGGCATGCATGCCAGTATCCACCACCAGGCGAACCGCTCGTTTCATCTCCTCCGACAGCCGGCCAAAATTGCGCATGGGCAAGCCTTCATACAGGCCCGCCTCAAAAGCCAGGCGTTCGGTATACAGCGCCCATCCCTCCCAGTAAGCGCTGTAACCTTCATACTTGCGAAACTCCGGCACACCCTCCAGTTCCTGCTGAATGGCCACCTGGAAGTGATGGCCGGGCGCGCCTTCATGGTACGCCAGAGAATTCATGATGTGCTTTTGCACAGCATTCATGTTCTGCAGATTGACATAATAGATGCCCGGCCTTGAACCATCCGGGGCGGGACGATCGTAAAAAGCAGTAGAAGAACCTTTTTCACGCCAGGGCTCAACACGACGGACTTCCAGTGGTGCTTTGGGCAGCACATTGAAGTAATCATCGGCAATGGCGTAAACCCCTTCAATCAATGCAGTGGCTTCACGCAGATATTCGGCCCGGCCGGCATCGGTGTCAGGATAGTAATTTTCCGGATTGGTGCGCACGTATTCAAAAAAAGCGGCCAAGTCACCCTCAAAGCCCATCTCAGTTCTGATCTGCTCCATTTCCGTGCGGATACGGTCCACCTCAGACAGGCCCAGTTCATGTATTTCTTCAGGTGACTGTGTAACCGTTGTCCAGTAACGCACGCGATCGGCGTAGTAATCGGCGCCATCCGGCAAGGCCCATACGCCATCATTGTTTTCTGCAACGGACTGCAAGCGTTCGAGTT
>JBGTHE010000135.1:0-2426 GCA_041746335.1 Lysobacterales bacterium
TTTTCCAGTACGGTGATGTTCGAATGTTGCATCACGCGTGTGGCAAGGGTTTCCTGCACTGCGTGGCCGGTCGCATCGGCTGCATGAATGATGCGTCGCCGGCTGTGTCCGCCTTCGCGGGTGAGGTGATAGCCTATGTCGCTGGAAACGTCCCTGGTAAAAGGAACCCCCTGAGCTATCAGCCAATCAATGGCGGCTTTGCCATGCTCGACCACATAGCGGGTGGCCGCCTCATCACACAGGCCGGCGCCGGCGGTCAGGGTGTCCTGGATGTGCGCGTCCAGTGTGTCGTCTGCAGACAATACCGCCGCAATCCCCCCTTGTGCGGCGCTGCTTGCTCCGTCCAGCAAGGATTTTTTGGTGATCAACCCCACCTTCTGGTGGTCGGCCAGCTTGATTGCCAGGGTCAGTCCGGCAAGGCCGCTGCCGATAATCAGTGTGTCAAATTGCAGCAATTCGATTCTCGAAAGGTTGGTTGGGGTTGGGACTATAACAAAACTGTTCCGAATCCATGGCCGGAATTGTCGCCATGAACCAATTTTTCTTGGTCAAGTCATAAACCGCGCCCATCAAGCTGTGCTGACGCGAGTATGGCAGAGCGGTTATACTCGCACCCCTAAAAGAAACGCGCAGTCCGGCAAGGGGGCGGGGTGTCAGGAACCTTGGGTTCCAACCTGGCGCAGTCATAATATCTTAGTGGAATAGTCAGGGATGGCAGACCGGGAAGTCGATCAGCAGTTGGTTGAGCGCGTCCAGCGCGGTGACAAGCACGCCTTTGATTTGCTGGTTTCCAAATATCAACGCAAGCTCGGGCGTTTGATCTCACGCTTTGTGCGTGATCCGGCGGAGGCAGAGGATGTCACACAGGATGCTTTTATCAAGGCATACCGCGCGTTGCCCGGGTTTCGCGGCGAGAGCGCGTTCTATACCTGGCTATACCGGATCGGCATCAACACGGCAAAAAACCACCTGCTGGCGAACAAGCGCCGCCCCCCGACCAGTACGCCGGTTGATGCGGAAGAGTCGGAGTCGTTCGAGGAGGCCAGCCTGTTGCGTGAAGTGAATACCCCGGAAAATGAACTCATGAGCAAACAGGTTGTCGATGTTGTGCAAGCTTCATTGCAGCAACTGCCGGAAGACTTGCGCAGCGCCCTGACGCTGCGTGAAATCGAGGGTTTGAGTTATGAGGAAATCGCCACGGTGATGAATTGCCCGATCGGCACTGTGCGGTCGAGGATATTCAGGGCACGCGAGGCGGTAGCGGAGAATCTGCGGCCGCTGTTAGAAACCAGCAAGGGTAATAGGTGGTAGACATGAAACAGAAAATTTCGGCATTGATGGACAGTGAGTTGTTTGAAGACGAGTCTGACAGCCTGCTTGACCGGATCGATCGCGGCTCGGGTGCACAACAGGACTGGGAGATTTACCACTTGATCGGGGATGTGTTGCGCCAACCCGAACACATACATTGCGATTTGAGCGTGAAAGTGCGTGAGCGTATGCAGGATGAACCCACTGTGCTGGCCCCGCGCGGCCATACGGCAAAGCGAAAAATCCGTACTGTTGCGCTGTCGGCCGCGGCTTCGCTGGCTGCGGTTGGCGTGGTGGCATGGATGTCGCAGCAGATCAGTCCCGAAACAGGGCCGCAAATGGCCATGCAGCAAAATGCAGTGCGCCCGGCCAGTGCGCAGATCCGGTCCAAGTCCAATGATTATCTGATGGCGCACCAGGAATTCTCTCCCAGTACGGACATGAATGGCGGAGCATCCTACAGCCGTATGGTTTCTTACAGCCCCGAGGGAAAATGACGATGAGGTTGCTCGTCGCATTTGCTGGAAAGCTGTTGGGCGTACTGTTGCTGACGGTGGTTGCCAATGCCCATGCACAAGAGGGGCAGGTTTGTGTCGATTGGCTCAAGACCGTCGCATTTGCTGGACACCAGACCGATTACAGCGGGGTGTTCGTTTACCAGTATGACAATAGCGTCGAGACTTCACGCATCACCCACCTTGCTGAAGCGGACGGCGAATATGAGCGGATCGAGAGCCTGGATGGCCCCAGGCGCGAAATCGTTCGGCATCATGGCCAGGTCTGGAGCTACATCAATCACAAGATGGTCCAGGTGGACAGCCATCAAGGCCTCGGCAGTTTCCCGTCTTTGTTGCCCGAGCAACTGTCGGCACTGAGCGCGAACTATCAGTCCAGGCAGGCGGGGACAGAACGTGTGGCGGGATACCAGGCACAGGTCATCCTGTTCCAGCCCAAAGACAACTTGCGCTACTCGCATAAGATATGGGCGCATACCGACTCAGGGTTGCTGCTGAAGGCAGCGGTGCTGGGCGACAAAAATCAAGTGGTCGAACAGTATGCGTTTACCCAATTGCAAATCGGCGGAAAAATCGACCGTTCCTGGCTAAAGAAGACGA
>JBGTHE010000136.1:0-3820 GCA_041746335.1 Lysobacterales bacterium
TGCGAATCTCACCGACCAGGCCAAGCCTCTCCTGGTCCAGGTAGTCGCACTCAAAAACACCGTGCAGGATACCCTCTGCTCTGACGCCCTGCGCCTCAAGTGCGGCAACTATCTGCCGGTTGGCTCGGTAGATAACCGGTCGTGCAATTGCCATCACTTCGGGCGTAGTTACGCGCAAGCCATTATGCTTTTCGGTAGGTATGGCAGCTTCGGTCAGAGCTTTGTCCAGTTGCGGTCCAGCACCGTGAGATATAATTGGCATCAAACCCAGGTTACGCAGAAAAGCCAGCGCGGCTGCCAATTGCTCCAGCTGTTCCTCGATAATCGCTCCGCCCACTTTTACCACCGCAAATTCCATGCGGTCTTCCTTGTCGTACTGAGACAGGTAGTAACGGGCCTCGCGGCTGTTGCCGAGTTGAGTTAAAACCTGTTTGACCGTATTCCTGATGTCACCCATCTGTCTTCACCAATGCTCCATAACGTTTGTAGGCCAACTCCAACTGGCTTAAGGCCACCCATTCATCCGTCTGATGAGCCTCACTGATCTTGCCTGGCCCCATTACCAAAGCTGGCTTTCCGGCTGCAGAAAACAAAGAAGCTTCGGTCCAGAAATCGACGTCCGCCGCCGGGTTCATTTGATGTTGGCGACAGAACTGCATTGCTGCTTCAGAATTCATACCTGAAGCAGGCAAGGGTTCGCCGGCAAAAGGTACTTCCCATTCGACCCGACTTTGCGCTGAAGCGCAGCTTTTTACTTCATGGAGAAAGTGCTCGTTAGATTCACCCGGTTTCAATCGAGCACTCCAGTGCACGAATGCCTCGCCAGCAATCACATTGCTCTTGGTGCCCCCATTCACTACGCCCAAATTCATGCATGTGCCGGGGTCTGCGCGACTGGTTTTTTTCTGACGCGCCAATTGCAGGGCTGCTGCAGCCCAGTGGGCCAGCATGTGGGTTGCGCTATCGGCCAAGGCCCTGGCCGCGGAGGAATGTCCGGGAATCCCGTGGAATCGGGTTTTCACGGATAAAAATCCACGATGGCCGAGCACTGGTTCGCATTCAGTGGGCTCCGCCACTACGATTTGACTGAAGGGTTCTGCAAGCCCCGCCTCGACAAATTGGCTTACACAACAGCCACCGGCTCCTTCTTCGTCGGTGGTGAACAACAAGGCCAGGTGGTCTGGGGTCTGCGCAGCAATTTCCAGCAACACAGCAGCCGCACCTTTGATATCGCAACTGCCGCGACCATAAGCCAATCCATCCCGAACGACCAGCTGATGCGGATCGTTTGTCCAGCCTTCACCGGCCGGAACCGTGTCGAGGTGTACGTTAAAGAGGATTCTGGGTCGACCGCGCACTGCCAGCCAGCTGATGTGGCCATTGCCATGATCCCAAAGCTTAACGTCAAATGACTTTCCTGCTGTTTTGCTACAGATACTGAAAATCTCGTCATTCGCACTAATGTTACGCGGCGGATTCTGCGTATCGCATGCAACCAGACTGGTCAGGTGGCTGATGATGGATGGCAGACTCACGCCTTGCTTTTCCTGACTTTGCCCGCCAGGGTAGTGCTCTGCCCCAGCAATTTGATGAAGCCCACGGCCTCTTCCGGTGTCCAGTCACAGCTTTGTGCATAAACCGCGCCTGGCTTGTGCAGCCGATAGGGTGTATCAACGCTGGCGGCTAACAGATAGCCCCCTTCACTAATTAACTCGACTTCACCGCTGACAAACTGTTGCGAACTCTTCAGATAGGCTTCCAGGTCATGTTTATGGGGCTCGTAGAAAAAGCCGGCATAAACCAGCTCAGCCCAACGCGCAGCGATGCCAGCACGGAACTGAGTCTGGAAGCGGGTATTTACTGAGTCCTCCAATGCCTTGTGAGCCGCCAGCAATCCATCTATTCCAGGACACTCAAACGCGATTCGTCCTTTCAATCCGATGGTCACGTCACCGGTATATATGTGCCGGCCTATTCCATAAGCTCCCAGCCTCTGGTTCAGTTGTTGCAGAATTTCAGGGCCAGTGATTGCTGAGCCATCGACACTGACGGCGCATCCTTGTTGGAAGCCCACCCGCACCGACATCGGCTGATGCGGCCAGTCTGCTCTTGAACGGGTCATGGTCCACACATCATCAGCGGGAGCCTGGTTACGGTCGATTTCACTGCCGGAAATGGTCACCCCAAGCAGGTTTTCATTGATGGAATAGCGACTGCTACTGGCAGTAATGGGAAAGCCCGCATCGGCAAGGACCTTCATCTCATGATCCCTGACCTGGGAAACGCGGGATTGCAGTTCCCGAATAGGCGCGTGAATCTGGTAGTCACCAAGACTGCGCACGGTCTGGTCAAAACGCATCTGGTCATTTCCCATGCCGGTGCAGCCATGACCAAAATGCACGGTACCCATCTCATCACATAATTTCAGGCAATGCTTAACGATCAGGTATCGATCGGAGCACAGTAAGGGGTACTCACCCAACATGCGGGCATGGCTCCAGACCAATGGCACCACGAACTCCTGCCAGATTTCATCTGCCACCGAAATCTCGTGGTGTTGAGCCGTCCCCAAGGACAAAGCACGTTCAGCAATGGAGGTTTTTTCTGCGGCGGTCATACCACCCGTATCGACAAATGCGGTATGTACCTCATAACCCCGCTGCACCATGTCCAGCACACAGTAACTGGTATCCAATCCGCCGGAAAAAGCCAGTACGATTTTCTCACTCATATGGAATTTTCTGCCTTTTGAGTCCGCAATTAATCAGTTGCCGGTCGCACGCTAAAGTTGCTGCCGGCCCAGCAAGGTCATCATGACCGCCTTCTGAACATGGAGTCGATTTTCTGCCTCGTCCAGAGCCACGCAATAGTTTGCGTCCATCACCTCGTCTGTGGCCTTCACGTTTCTGCGCAATGGCAGGCAATGGCTGAACAGACCGCCGTTTGTCAGGGCCATTTTCTTCCCATCCACAATAAAGTGACGATATTTTTCCCGCAGTAGCGATTCATCTTCGGGCCGACCGTAAAATGGTAAGGCCCCCCAACTCTTGGCGTACACCACATCGGCGTCCTGGTAGGAAGACTCAATATCATGGCTGATGCGAAAAGTGCCGCCGTAAGTGGCTGCATTTTCCTGCGCTGCCAGTTCGAATTGGTTATCCAGGCGATAGGCTTCTTCAGGGCACAACAAAGTAACGTTCATACCAAACTTGCTTGCCATCAACAAGGCTGAATTTGCTACGGCAGTGTTCAAAGGCCTGGGGTGCCAGGTCCAGGTCAACAGGAACTTCTTGCCTCGAACGTCTCCCAGATGCTCTTGAAGGGTTTGCATCATGGCCAGCTCCTGGCAGGGGTGGACAATTGTCTCCATATTGATCACCGGCACACTGGCATGTTGGGCCAGCGCCCGGATCACTCCGTCTTGCCGGTCAGCTTGCCAATCCTTGAACAGGGGGAAAGCGCGCAACGCAATCAGGTCGCAGTAGCGAGATAGCACGCCAGCAACTTCGATTATGTGTTCTTCCGCTCTTCCGTCCATCACTTGCCCCGGGGCAAATTCCACACCCCATGCGTCTTTACCGGGCTGCAGGACGATGGCCACACCACCCAACTGCTGCATCCCCAACTCGAAAGAAGTGCGGGTGCGCAAGGACGGATTCAGAAACATCAATGCAATGGACTTGCCGCGCAGATGGTTTTGCCACGGGCTCTTTTTCAACTCGCTCGCTAGTTGCAGCAGCTGCTGCAAGCGGTCTTTGCTCCAATCCTGAGTGGTCAGGAAATGCTGCGTGGCCAATTCAAAACACTCCTTGCCTGATTT